>JACUUU010000173.1 GCA_014859065.1 Anaerolineales bacterium | reverse complement strand
TCGCTATGAGAAGGTCCGACAAAGCGGTTGCGTGCGAGATGCAGCCATTTTGATGGCCAGTGGGGTCAAAAGAGCTCAAAGAGTGCTTCGCGAATGGAGAACGCATCATTTTGGGTGTTTCTTTATCTCTACTCGAAGAGTGCTGCGCGAAGCGAGGCAGAGCAGCATTGGCGAACCTTTTTGGAAAGTCTGCTTGCACGTGGCCTTTCCGGTGTTCAGCTCATCGTAAGTGATGATCATGCCGGATTAAAAGCTGCACGCAAGACCTTCTTAACCGGGATCCTTTGGCAGCGATGCTTGTTTCATTTGCAGCAAAATGTACAAAGCTATGTGCCTCGTAAATCCATGCAGAAGCAAGTTGCTGAAGACATCCGGATGATATTCAATGCTCCAAGCAGAGAGAAAGCAGAGATGTATCTTGCAGAAATTGTTGAGAAATATGCTCATATCGCCCCAAAATTGGCTGACTGGAGGAGGTCAATCTCCCTGAAGGTTTCTCTTTCTTTGCTTTCCCAGTTGCTCAGTGGGAACCCTCCTGTAAGGACTGGAAGCGAATACGAACCTCCAATTGCTTGGAATGGGTCAGCCAGGAAATCAAACGCAGAACTAGAGTTGCACGCGTGTTTCCGAATGAGAGTTCTTGTCTGCGATTAGTTTCAGCTATTTTGATGGAGATTGGAGAAGAATGGGAATTCGGTAGACTATATTTACAAATGGATCTTGATTAATTTTATTCATCGAGAGGATCAGTGACCTATTTTACAGAAAAGATGTTGCATAATATCCCTGAATAGCGACCAGATAATAATCCAGCCAGCCTGACATGCTCAGGATCTGGAAAATTTATGGGATCAATTTGTGGACTGTGCTTCTTCATTGATTTCAGAAGAATCCTTTGCATTACATGATAATAGTTTATGCACCTGCGCTATGGAGAGATTGGTTATTCTCTGCAGCTTCGTGTGAATACTCAGACAAACGTGCAGTTGACGTTCATGGTAACGAAATGTTTATTGGTGTTTCTTTTTGTGCGGAAAGAGTTGCACTCAATGCTAAATTAAGCGAACGCACGCCCTCATCGATAGGCACGAAAGTTTCACGGTTTTCACGGATCGCTTCCAACAGATCCATCGTTTCAGCAAGGTAGAGATCATCCTTGCCAGAAATGACCGAGGTTGGAACACCTTCTTGCGCTGTTTGATAAAAGGTTGCATTATTGGAATCCGAAAAATCAGCGGTCACTTCCTTTGTGACCAAACGCCAATCGTATTCCCACCGATTGGGAATTGCCCCGTTGGTAGCGGCAATTGTTGCAACGCTGCCAGACGCAAACTGAATAACTGTTGCGCTCACATCTTCATTCGTATAGCTTTCAACATCACGGTGAAAAAGGTTGTCTTGCAATGAAAAAACCTTTATCGGTTCGCCGAAGAAATAACGAGACATGTCAAGTAAATGGATCACTTGCTCAACGAGCTGTCCGCCGCTATGTTCACGGCTGCGCCACCAATTGCTGTGCAGGGAATTACAGGCATACCGTCCCAGCATAAATCCTTTGGGTTCAGAACTGGATTCCTGAAGGTAGCGTCTGAATTCGAGGGCTGCTTTTCCAAAACGATACATAAAACCCACCTGGCATTTAACACCACTTGCGTGTACGTGTTTTGCCATTGAGTTAGCCTGTTCCATATCCAGGGCGATTGGTTTCTCGATCAGAATATTGACTCCATGCTGACAGGCCAACTCCACTTCGTTTCCGTGCGCGAAGGGCGGTAAACAAATGTACACCAAATCGAGATCCATATCAGAAAACAATTCCTGATAATCTGTAAAAATGCTACCTTTTCTTTGTGTAAATTGTTCGTTGTAGCTGATTGCCCTTTCTGCATCCTTATCGCAAAACCCAACCAGGTTCACCTCTTCGATTGCTGATAAATGCGCCGCATGTTTCCGGGCAAAGTGGCCACATCCGATTATTCCAGTTCGCAGCTGTTTCATTACACCTCAATATTTTCTGTATCGTAAGTTAGAATAATTTTCACTTTTTCGTCAGGTGATTTGTCGATCATTGTGTAGGCTTCGGCAGCCCGTTCGAAGGGTAACCGGGCACCGATCAGAGGGTCTACTCTTATCTTCCCTTCTTCTAAGAGCTGGATCACCGTCTTTTCTATACGAGCGAGGTTCCACATAGGTTGATGCCGGTGCGAACAACCCCAAACCGGCATACTCGACCGCAGGGTAACTCGGTTATGATGCCATTCGCGCGCTAAATCTAAATGAAAAGTTGAATCGCCATAATAACCGGCTGTTACGACCAATCCTTCTCTGTGCACACATCGAATTGCTTGTTGTAGCGCATCATATGATCCTGCAATTTCTAAGGATACATCAACTCCATTTCCACCAGATAATTCTTTAATCGCGATGCTCACATCACCCTCACGAGGGTCAAATAGATGATCTGCGCCGAGTTCTTTAGCCACCTCGAGGCGCCCAAGGATGGGATCAATCGCGATGACCTTGCTGGCTCCATTTAATTTAGCCAATTGTACAGCGATCAAACCAATGGCACCCATGCCAAAGATGGCAACCATATCACCCACCTTAATGCTTGCATCGTGAATCGCCGCAAGAGCAAAGCAAGATGGATCAGTAAACAACATCGTTTCTAAAACAGTTTCATCTCTAATTGGGTAAAGCTTATCTTCTACCATAAGCGCTGTCTGGCGGTGCTTCCAACCACCATGAACCAGGTCTCCGGGTTTAAACTTACGCACACCAGGACCTACTTTACGAACCACACCAGACGCCCAAGAACCTAAAGTGTGGGGGAAAAAGGCAGGCAATTCTTCATCTTCGCGAGAAGGTCTGAATAGACGTAAATACTTATCCCAAACCTCGTTAACGAAAGGGTTTGCTCCACGATACAGGTTAAGCTCTGTTCCGCTTTTAATTCCGCTTACGTATGTCTGCACTAGGACCTCATTTGCCACTGGATCCCTTTCGACATATTCACGAAATTCAATTCTACTTGGCGATGCGACGATTATTTCATATGGCATTATATTGGTTTCTCCTTTTTATATAAAAGCGTTTTTTTCTCGTCCTAAATTACTAGATGGGCTAATATCTTGTCCTGCTGTATGAAACCCTAAAATGTTCTGAGACTTATTGTGCAGATAAGAATTCACAGATCAGGATATGGTGAAATTTTCCAACACCAATAAGCCCACCTTTTTATTTCGTGAATCCAGACATCAGGCCAGTGATCATATTGCGCTGTGCGAGTGAGAACAAAATAATTGCAGGAATGGCAACAATCACACTAAATGCCATTGTAGGTCCCCAATCGACACGTTGAAAGCCCATGAAATTCACAATCCGAACGGGTAAAAGTTGTAAATGATCGGATTGGATAATCGTTAAAGCCATCATGAATTCGTTCCAAGCGCCGATAAACCGGAAAAGTCCGACTGCTGTCACACCAGGTATGGCTAAAGGAAGTATAAACCTTAATTGCGCGCCCATACGGGTGCAACCATCAAGTTCATGTATTACCGGGTGTTGCAGGTGTTATACCGGCGGCTTCAATGTGCGCTGGATTGTTATAGAACACAAGACGCGGCTCTGACAAAAGCGTGCTGCTCATTACGATCGCGCCATCTTCGTGAGTCCGCGCATCGCACAGTGCCGGCTCTTGCAACAGGGCTCGACGCTCAGGAGTCATATACGGTGAAAGATCCAAAATCCAATCTTTCATATACCGATCATGTGCCCCGGTGAACCATCAATCCATAACACAAGCAATTCCGCCACCAGCGGTAGCACCGCTTTGGATATATGTTTCACCCGAGCCCCAATCCCCTTGCACGTACTCAACCTGGATTCGGCCTGCAATTCCTCGTTAAACTTGTCAACCAGACCACGTCGTCCTTCTATGCTTGATGGGAACCAGCTGTTGCTCCAATACTGAACAACAACAACCTCATCTTCTGCGGGTTCAACAACTTCCGGTTGCGGCGTTTCAGGGCTTGGTGCACAAGCCGCTAAACCCTATGACAACAGGATGATAATCGAAACAACCCCAACGATCCACTTGTTCTTACTCAAATCAAATATCTCCTCTTAATTTAAACTAACATTTGGCTGATCTGAAAACTCATTAAATTTCGTCTCCTTATTTCTTTTCCTTAAAATTCACCTCCTTTTCTTGTCGTCTATAGAGGTAGAATAGCTCCTCGATTTTGTTTGCGTACCTTTTTCTAACGTGTAATTTAAGCCCCAGACGAAGTTTTCATCAGGGTGAGCTAATACTTAGTGCTATTGTGATATAGAAGAATATCTAAAGTCGGGCAACAACAAGCCTTTTTAAGCGCTGTATTATTCTCCCAATTAGCCGCAAAAAGCATAAATAAGCTTTTTTGACTTCACTTTGTATAGTCAGCGCGATTTCTTTTTGGTTACTTAACTATCTTCTTTACTGCTTAATTGTAGCATTAGACCACAAAATTCCTGATCAATTAAATACTTGTTCTGTCAAAGCTTTAATTAATGCTAAGGCATTTTCGAATGGCACAACCTCAGTTATTGGTTTCGTTGGTGCGACAATCAATCCGCCAGATTTGCCGACTTCCTGAATACATTTTTTACTTCGGCGGTAACTTGTTCTGGTGTTCCTGATACCAATGTAAGTTGAGTTCCCAAACCACCAAAAAAATAAATATCCCGGCCATATTCACGTTTGAGCTTGAAAATATCCATCGTTTCGGGTTGAATGGGGTTGACAGTATCTACGCCGATGTCGATCAAATCAGGCATTATTGCTTCAATATTTCCACAGCTGTGGATGTAGATGTATTTTCCAAGTTTATGAATCTTCACCTGGAGATATAAAATTTCCTTTCATTGATGATCTATTTATTGACGCCTGCATTGATCTGCATTGTTTTTAATAACAGGTTTGTTTTTGGGTTTGTCTTCACATCATAATTTACCGTAGATGGGACCAAAATTGACGCAAGCACGAAAGTCAGCGCCCTGTGGGTCTTGGGTGCCGAAGGCGGTCCAGGCGCTTGGGCGGAGCAATTGGCTTTCTTTAACATTATGCATACAAACCGGGATACGCAATATTGAGGCAAGTGAGATCAAATCTGCGCCGACGTGTCCAAAACATAATGAGGCGTGGTTGGCTCCCCAATTCGCCATCACAGAGTATACGTCTTTAAAGGCAGGATCATCCTCCGATAATCGCGGTACGAACCAATGTGTCGGCCAGGTGGGATCGGTGCGGTCATTAAGCACTTTGTGAACATCCCCTGGGATATCTACCGTCCATCCTTCAGCAATTTGGAGAACTGGTCCCAATCCCTTTACCAAGTTCAGGCGGCTCATGGTCATGGGCATACCACCACGTGTCAGAAATCCAGAAGAATAACCACCGCCCCGAAAATAGCCGGTTGAAGCCGGATACCAGGAAACCGCATCCAGGCAGGCTTGAGCTTCTTGTGCTGTGATTTCCCAATACGGTTTCATCACCGGTTCGCCATCTTGCTCTTGCTGCCCTGTCGCATCAAGTGTGGCCGAACCGGAATTGATCAGGTGAATCATCCCGTTTATTGCACGCCCTTGAAGCTCGTACCCGGTGACCCGCTTGACCGCTTCTGGACTCCAGTAAGTGCGGACATCAGAAAAAATTCATATTCTATAAAACCAGTGTCTAAGCTACATCATCTTGCTGTTGGGCATGAAAATAAGATTGATTTGGCAATTTGATCCTCGCATCGATGCTGTTATAAATAATAAATTGACATTTTCAATTATTATGGCTCTCTGGGAGATCATCAGTGGACCTGCGATCTGATTGAAGAAAAGATATTGTATAATCAAATGGTCGGCACGACCATAAACCCGCTCTGTTGTTAGGATGTTATCGATTATTTGTGGCGATAATCATGCTGAAAATTCAAAGAAAATCCCTCAGATTGGATGAGTGACCTTTAGGTAGTTGAAGAACGCCTCACATTGAGCTTAGTAAAAGGATATCATTGTGCTTCAAAAACAGTCTCCCACTAAGGATCGGCTAATAAATCATATCCAAAACATCCCGGTAATTGATTGTCATGAACATCTGCGCGGTCCAATAAGGGACGCAGTAAAAAGCCCAAAAGACCCTTTTCTCTGGTTGATATTTGACACTTATTTATTAAGTGATTTGTGGTCATGTTCAAATGATTCAGACATCTCAATTTTATTAAGCGAGGGTGCGACATTTGACGAAAAATGGGAGATCTTTTCCCCGTTATGGAATTCCACTGAGCACACAGCATATGTTTGTGTTACGAAATTAGTATTAAAACAGCGATACGGGATCGAAAAAATTACACGGGTCAGAATCGCCTGATTGTGGCTGGGGGAGAGACATCAGCTGCGGTTTGTGAGCATTTGGACGTATTCAGCATGCGCGTCTGGAAGGAAATCCAGCCGGGATTGCCCTCTTGCGTGACGCTCCACCCGCCCAGACGATTACTGGTGCTAAAGTCGGGTTCATTTGGAAACTCCGATTTTTTTGAACAAGCCCTGAATCATTTGAGGACACAATGAACAAGCTGACACCCCGAGAACAATTTATCAATGCCCTGGAACTCGGTCCGCCGGTGGGACATGTGCCCCATTTCGAATTGGTGTTCTATCTGACCATGGAATCCCTGAGAAAAGTACACCCTCTGCATCGCTTCTATGAGCAATGGGACCAAATGGAAGAGAAAGAGCGTCAGTTGCATCGACATGAGATGGCGCAAATCTACATTGACACTGCTGAAAAATACCAGCACTCAGCGATCATGATTCATCCTAACCCGGGAACCTTTGGGGAATGTGCTCGCCTAATTGACCTCATTCGCGAAAAGTCCGGCGATCGATTTTTTATCCTCAAACACGGTGATGCTACCTACGGCATCCCGGATGGCGCTCAGATGGAAGCCTTTGTATACCGCCTGGCAGACGAGCCGGACAAGCTCAAAGCTGAGATGGAGGCAAAGATCAACGCACAGCTTGAAAAAGCAGAACGCCAGGTTCAGTTGGGTGGATTAGATGGCTTTGCACTGTGCACGGATTATTGCCTCAATTCAGGTCCCTTTCTTAGCCCAAATCAATTTAGTGAATTTGTAACCCCGTATTTGGCAAAGTTGATCCAGGGTTATCGTGATCTGGGTTTTTACACTATTAAACATACCGACGGAAATATCATGCCGATCATTGACCAGCTGGTTGAGGCTAATCCTCATGCCTTGCATTCTCTGGATCCGCAAGCTGGTGTGGATATCGCAGAAGTAAAACGGCGCTATGGTGATCAGCTTTGCCTGATGGGTAATGTGAATTGC
>JACUUU010000172.1 GCA_014859065.1 Anaerolineales bacterium | reverse complement strand
CTGTGCCGATTCCTTCGCCCTTTGCTGGGGCGGATAAGATTACATATTTTGCTCCTGCTTCAATGTGTTTGCGTAAATCTTCTGGACGTGTAAAGACACCTGTGCACTCAAGCACAATATCCACACCTAATTTTCCCCAAGGTAATTCTGATGGGTCTTTGATGTAATAGAGAGGATATTCTTTGTTGTCAATGATTAAGCTGGTTTCAGTATGGTCTACACTCTTTTGATACCGTCCATAAACTGTGTCAAACTTGAGTAAATACGCAAGGTTGTCTGCCGGGACGATATCATTAATTGCTGCTATCTCCAATTCTGGTGTATCAAGGATGATTTTAAGCGCAGCTCTGCCAATTCTACCTAACCCATTTATGCCTATCTTTGCCATTTTGATCTCCTTTCTTGACTACTATAACCTCATAGAAATAATTTTAGTTATCTAATTACCGTGCATCGTTCATCTCTACCCTTTGTCTAAATGAGATAAATGCCTGATTTTTGAAAGTTCAAGCACAAAATCGATTCGACGACCTAAAAACTTTGAATGTGGCATAGGTTTGTAGCTATCCTTTATGGACACCTACTACTATGGCAACAGGTAAACCCCATAATTGTCTTCGTGAAATATCTGTTACCTCGAAACCTGCCACCTGCAGTGAATTTGAGATATCTATCGGGCGACAATCGATAAGGTGGGAGAATTGACGATGCAAATATTCGTAAATCCTTACCGCGAGTCCTGGATTTTCGACCTGGTTTAAACCAACAACGCAAATTTTCGCCTCATATCGCAGCACCCGCTTGCATTCCTTTAAGACTCGTGTTATCTCGTATGTAGGGAACAACTCTAAGGTGAAACTCATCAAGATGGCGTTGAAAACACTCTGTTGAAAGGGCAGATTAACCGCATCACCTGTTACTAAGAATATCCTTTCGAGTAAGTTGGTTTCATTTAATTTACCCTTTGCTACCTGATTCATACCTTCGGATATGTCCAAGCCAAAGTTGTATGCCTTTGGCTGGAGTGATTGAGCCATATTGATAAGCGCTTGCCCAGTGCCCGAGCCAATATCGAGGAATGATTCTCCTGGTTTAAGGTTTATTTTTTTGAGTGCCGCGTTTCGAAGCGACTTTTCACTTGGTTCTGCCAGCAGGTCATAATAGCGACTAAAACGGTCATAATAATTTTGTGACCTTATTTTCCTTTCCCTTCCACTGAACCTCTCTGCATTCATGGATACGCCTCACTTGAGATTCTTTGGTAGAAAATTGCTTACTACGATTATCTCAAAGGAATCAGATGTAGCAATTTTAGCACTTTAAATCTGTCATCAGTTGCTTAGGTTTTCTCGAACGGGGCACATGATGGTATCGCAGAGGGTTATGTTCTGGAAATTTCCATCCGGTTGTGTTCTAAGGCTAATCATTCCTGGTTACCAAAGGAACATAGATGAAGTGGTCCAAATCTGGTTGCTGTGGTGTTGCAGAGAATACGGTTGCTACCCAGTTAATGCAATCTGGGGTGGGACCATCGAATGGGTGGATATTATCCAGGCGAGTCGTTGTCGGAGAAGTTGGATTCAGATCAGTTACATCAAAGCTCAATGTGTCCCAATAGTCACCATCTGTACCTTTGAAGACATCAAATGCAATGGGTTGGTCAGCGAAGACCACATCACCAGTTTCCCAAGCATCTTGCCCATCAGCGACAATATATGTTACTTCTGCTCCCAATAATGGATCTGCACCCTCAAAACCTTCAATTGTGTCTGTGTAAGAGTGAATTTCTGTGTCTAAAGTCACTGCGCCGTGATTGATGATGATGTGTCGTAAGTTGGTAAGGGTTGGGTATGAGTAGATCACCACTAATGAGGCGCCTTGAGAATCGTTCCCCAGATTTAGATTTGATGGTAAACCTTGGATTGCATAAGTCCCATTTCCGCTGACATACTCAGTAACATCAGCCTGAAAATTGAAGCTGTAGAAATCTAAGCCCAGGTGAGGTCGCGGCCAGCAAACGTTGCCCGAAATGCCGATTACTTCACCTTGTGCTACATTCCCATTGAACATGGGATACTCAAATGCCCCAGTTGTTCCTAAGACTCCCCAATAGAGATAAGCCCGATATACCGTAGCGCCTTCTGGGATCCCATCGATAACGATTTCACCACTGCCTTCACCTCGTAACCCAACTCCTGCCGCAGTTACACCACCATAAACCAGGATGTTTTCAGCCTGACTGAGTTGGTTTTCAACTTCCAGTACCATCTCGGTTGTGACCGAGAATACTGTGGCTGCCCAAACGAGGCAGTCTGGAGTTAAGCCATCCAGCTGGTTTTGGATTGTCGTGGTTGAAGGAGAAATAGGTGAAAAATCGGTTACATCGTAGGTCAAGTCATCCCAATAGTCACCCGCAGTCCCCAGGAATTCATCCCTGGCAACCAGTTCACCATTGAAGGTGACATCTCCGGTATTGTATTCCTCTTGCCCATCACCAACGATATACGTGATTCTAGCTTCTGACACTGGGTGGTCAGTCCAGAACCCGATGAGCGTATCGGTATAAGTGTTCTTGACTGTGTCCAAAGTCACAGCACCATCATTGATTAAAATTGTACGCAGTGGCGATCCTGGCAAGGAATATACAACGACCAGAGAAGCTCCCTGAGAATCGTTGCCAGTCTCAAGATCTGAAGGTAAGCCATCAATCGTATATTCTCCACCACTATCCACATGTGAGGTAACATCTGCCCGGTAAACGTAATTTTGCAGAAAATGCGGGCTTTCCCAACAAGTGTTGGCAGAGACTCCGATCAACGATCCCGATATGGGGGAGTCGTTGAGGGTCAGTCCAGTGTATAAAGCTTTTCCGATGGTTGCCCAGATCAGAAAAGCTTTGACCACACTGGCTCCAGGTGGTAAGTCGGGAAGGGAAATACTTCCAGTTCCTACACCTCTTAACCCTAACCCGGCTGAGAGTACATCTCCTTCCAAGGTAATCCGGTAAGAGTTGGTTAATAATTCAACCGGTTGGGCGAGACTGGGTTGGGTGGGTGGAATAATGCTTATTGTGAATGTTATCACAACCAAAATAATAGCCAGTTTCTTGAAAACTTTCATAACTAAATCCCTCCTAATCTATTTTGATGCTTATAAGTATGAACTATAATCAAGCAGGATTAGTCGTGGAAAATCCACTAATTTTTGTCTAAGGGCTTGATCGAAAACAGGTCGTCTAAACAGTTTCAGACGACCATTGCAGTTTTTAAAATTGTACCGCAAGAAGTCCCCCAAACAAATGGGGGAAACCCCTACTTAGTGGTAAGGAAATCCCCCATATATAAATTTTAAATTTTCACCCGAAGGAATTTTTTATTTCTGAGCATCCATCCTACGCTGCATTTCTTCTGCTGACAAGTCTTCGACGTGGGTTGCCAACCACCATTGATTACCAAATTGATCGAGAACACCAGCAGATCGATCTCCAAAAAATTCGTCTTCCGGTTCTCGCAGAGTAGTTGCTCCAGCTGACAGGGCGCGATGGTAGACCGTGTCAACATCTGGCAAATAAAGGTGTAGCATACTTGTTCTTTCGGGAAATTGTTCACTGGTATCTGAGAGCATCACTCGTGAGTCACCGATCTGCATAACGGCATGTATGATGCTTCCATCTTCGTTTGAGTAACGTTCAATCTCCTCCGCCTCAAAAACCTGCTTCATGAAGTCGATCAAATTGCTGGCGTTCTGTACCAGTAAGAATGGCGTAACGGTGTGGTAGCCATCCGGTTTAAAATTTACATTCATTTCATTATCTCCTGATAATGTTTATTATCTGCTTGTCAAACTCCTTTAGCGATTGCATCTATATTTTCAGATTATGCAGAGTCAGGTGAGCGATGACAAGCATTAAAGAAGATAAATTATAGCATATATGTCGTAAATATATGTAATAAAAATTTGGGGAGATAAAATTTATACACTACATCAACTTTGTGTAAGGATATAGAGGCAAAACAAGGGGAATTAAATCGATTCTCTGATGACTCTGGCAATATCATCCAGCTCTGATCGCTTTGGGAGGTTGAAATATTCGGGACCGAATTTGAAACCAAAACCGTCGCTGCGAAAACGCGGCAAGACATGTAAATGGACGTGGAAAACCTCCTGACCAGCCACAGCGCCATCTGCAAGGAATAAATTAATCCCTTCGCAAAGGACCGGGCTCTTCCTGAGCGCCGCGGCCAGGCGCTGAGCAACCTGGAAAATGTGCCCACCTGTGTTTTCTTCCAATTCATTTAGATTGCTGGCGTGTTTGTTTGGGATTATTAAAAGATGGCCTGGGTTGACTGGTTGGATGTCCATAAATGCAGTGCATACATGGTCCTGGTAGACTAAGCTACAGGGTTGGGAGCCGGACAGGATGTCACAGAAAATACAATTCTTCATTTTATACGCTGCTTTCTTAGGAGTTACCCCATAGCGCAATGCGCTCTTATTTATGGAAGAAACTCTTGAGATTTCGTTGAGAATATTCTTTGTTAAACAACCCTGAAATGTCTTTGCGAGCGTTCTTTGCGAAGCAATCTCCACCATCGTTTTAGATTGCATCAGTTCTAATTATCCAAGTTTCTTAAGAGATATACGACTTCCCGAGGGTGTCAAACAGCATATTCATTATAGATCTTTATTTTCTCACCAATTTTAACCTATAGTTTTATCCATGATGCTAAAAATATCCCAACAAAATAAGGTAACCAACAAATAAGCAGAGTTGTCTTATGAGAAACGGATTACGGATGTCAATAGCCGCTCGTGATTTACCACCCATAGCCGGATGGATGTTTACCACCAAGAATAATTTTATGGTGTTCTCGTTTTGGATTTTGCTTGCTCTAGCGCCTCCTTTCTGCGGCTTCGTTGGCGATAACTCTCACCGGTTATTACGAGCAAATGAGCATGATGAGTGAGGCGATCGAGAGCTGCACTGGCCAGCAGGTCATTGCCAAAAACATCATGCCACTCTTCGAAAGCCCGGTTGCTGGTGACAATAATCGAACCTCGCTCATAGCGTTCAGATATGATTTCATACAGGTCTTGGATGGCGCCAGGTAGAAGGGTTTGGAGACCGAAGTCATCCAAGATGAGCAAATCACTGTTGAGGATGCGGGCCATCAAGCGGGGAAAACCACCGCTCGCCCGTGATCCGTTGAGATCATTCAGTAAACGATGAACTGGTCGGACAAAGACCCGCAGGTCCCGTTTGAGCGCTTCGATCCCAATGGCATTTGCCAAGTGGCTTTTCCCCACCCCTGTGGGTCCGCAAAACAAGATATTCTCATGACGAGTGATGAAGGCACCACTTGCAAGGTCATTGATCATAGTGCGATTGAGTCCGGGCAATGCCGAGAAATCAAACTGTGATAGCGTTTTCTGGGCGTCGCACCCGGATTGAGCCAGGCGGTAAGCTAATCGTTGCTGGCTGCGGCGTTCGAGCTCGTCATCCAGCAGCAGTGCCAGGAATTCGACCGGAGCCAGTTGTTCCTGCATGGCTTGCTCCGCCCGTAGATCGAGGGTATTGAGCATACCGGAGAGCTTGAGTTGGCGAAGTTTGGGAAGCAGCGGATGGGTCAACATGATTTTTCACCAACAGGCTCGAAGAACTCGGATGATGGGCGTGCAAATGTGAAGGATTTCTGAACGGGCACAACCGGAGCTTCAGGCAGGGGGACCCTGTCCAAGGCTGCGTTGAGGATCTCTTTGATACGCCGGTAGCGCATATCCCCGTAGAAAACAGCTCGAGCACAAGCTGCTTCCAGGCGTTCTGCACCAACGGTTTCTTCTAGTCGCAGGATGGCCTGCACGCTTCGCAGCCGGTCCAGTGGGCGGTCTTCCAGCAGGCTTTCGACCACCTGTAGAGTGGCAGGTCCTAAGCGAGCGGCCGTTCGACGGCAGTATTGCGGGGTTTTGATCAGATAATCGGCTTTGTGAGGCGGATAATCCTCCATGCGAGTACTCCAGCGACCTTTTCCCCGCAATCGAACATGGGTAGAAATCAGTTCTTGGCCAGCATAGATCTCCACCCTCCGCTCGTAAATCTGGGCGTCCAACTCCCTCCCTATCCAGATGTGTGGTACGGAATAGTAGCTGCCGTCGATCACGACGTGACAATCGGGATGGACTTTTACCCTCCTTATTTCGCACAGTTCGAAGTCTGTTTCCGGCAGGGGTTGCAAAGCAGCTTGTTCGTACTCACCAAACAGGAACAACGGCGCTTGATGGGTGGTTCCATGATCCCGCACTCCGGCGACTTCGTAAACCCAGCGCTTCAAATGTTGGTTGGCAAACCCGATATCGGCGAAATCCTGCCCAGCCATGAAGTTTCGTTTCACATAGCGTACACCATTTTCCACCTTCCCTTTTTGCTGAGGTTGAGCGGGTGCTGTTGGACTGATCAGAAACCCATAATGCAACGCCATTCGGCGGTAGGCTTCTCCCAATATCGGATCATGTACCAGGATCTTTAGCACGGCGGCTTTTAGATTGTCCGGTTTGACCCGTTTGGGAACACCGCCAAAGGCTTCGAATGCCCGTTTGTGCAAACTGATCCAGGTGCTCACTTTCTGATCGAAAACCAACTCGGCATATTGATGACGGCTGTAGCACAGGGTGGCCACAAAAACATAGGCTGTTCTTAGCCGACCGCATTTTGGGTCGAAGAGTTTCCCCACACTGCCAAAATCAACCTGTAATTCTTCTCCAGGCTCGGTATGTACGCGGATGACCGCATCTTCGCCATTAGTAGGTCTCAACCGACGCACATAGCGCCTGACCGACGAATAGCTCCCGGTGTAGCCATAGTTGTCTCGCAGTCGTTGCCAGATCGCTGTCATTTCAATCCCTTGGTGCAGCATCTTTTTGACTATCTCGTGATAGGGCTCCAGGGTTGATGGCTTCAATGGTGGTTTCGGCGCTGGCCCCAATACCACTTCCAATTGGTCGATCCCCGGCAGCCCCTTCCCGGTTTCCAGAAATCCCTGCATTTCTGCCATGAGTTTGTATTTGTGTACCGTCGGCCGTGAGATGCCTAGATCCCGGGATATCTGCCGTTCACTCTCTCCGCTCCTCAGCCGATAGATGATGTCTCTTAGATAGTTCATGTGGATTCGCTCCATTACCTTCGCTCTCCCTTTGCTGTATTCTTGGGAGAGATTCTGCCACAGTGGTAAACACCGGGCGACGGTGGGTGGTAAACATCGAGCGATCATGCCTGGTAAACATCGTGCGACTATGCCTGGTAAACATGACCCGACTATCCCTGGTAAAGTCTAGCACGGTCAATGACATGCGCTCCTGAATTTTTACCCAATAGTAAATCACTCGAACACCACCTCGCTTTC
>JACUUU010000171.1 GCA_014859065.1 Anaerolineales bacterium | reverse complement strand
TTCAGGTTATCAATGTAAAGCAAGCGTTAAGCCGTTCTAACTCGCTCCTAAACCTTTACCGGCAGCTATTAGACTACCGGAGAAAAACACCCGCTCTGCAGTGGGGGGAATACTGTCCGATCGATCGGGTGCCTGAAAGCTGTTTTGCCTTTACCAGATTAGCTGAAACCGGACCTATGCTCTTAGTTGCTCTGAACTTCGCATCGAGCGATCTGAAAGTAAGCATTCCTGAATTAGGGGAAGGTAAGATAGCACTCTCCACTTTATTGGATCGAAGCGGGCAGGTTGACTGTAAGGAGTTGAATCTACGAAAGGATGAGGGTATTATTGTTGAACTTGATTGAACAAACTGAAACCGATTCAACCGCTAATAATCATGCGGGGGAAGAATTGTGGTACCAAGATGCCATCTTCTACGAAGTCTATGTGCGCGCATTTTGCGACAGCAGCGGCAACGGACATGGGGATTTGAAAGGGCTTGCCAGCAAATTGGACTACTTGAATGATTTAGGGATTGATTGCTTGTGGTTAATGCCATTTTATCCATCCCCACTGAATGACGATGGGTATGACATCGCCGATTTCTATAATATTCACCCAGATTACGGCTCGCTGGATGATTTTCAAGGGCTGGTAGCAGAAATCCATGCGCGTGGAATGAGGATTATAACCGACCTGGTGCTCAACCATACATCAGACCAGCATCCCTGGTTTCAGGCAGCTCGTTCTAGCCGCAACTCACCTTATCGGAATTACTACGTGTGGAGTGATACCAAAGAGAAATATAAAGAGGCACGCATCATCTTTGTGGATACTGAGGAATCCAACTGGTCTTGGGACGAGCAGGCCGGTCAATATTACTGGCATCGGTTTTTCTCCTCCCAGCCGGATTTGAACTATGACAATCCAGCAGTTCAAGATGAGATGATCAAGGTGATGAAGTTCTGGCTGGATTTGGGGGTGGACGGATTCAGGGCTGATGCAGTGCCCTATTTGTTCGAACGTGAGGGCACAAATTGTGAGAATCTGCCGGAAACTCATGCGTATCTTCGCCGGCTGAGGCGTTTTATGGATGAAAATTACCCTGGCAGGATTCTGTTGTGTGAAGCGAACCAATGGCCTGAGGATCTACGCCCATATTTTGGGGATGGTGATGAATTTCATGTGGGATTTCATTTTCCGATCATGCCGCGCATATTTATGGCGCTTAGGAAAGAAAATGTTTCCCCGATCGAATGGATCATCGAGCGCACCCCAGTAATTCCTGATTCATGCCAATGGTGCATATTCCTGCGTAATCACGATGAATTAACTCTGGAAATGGTCACTGAAGAAGAAAGACATTGGATGTGGCAGGAATATGCTCCGGAACCACGTATGCGCTTGAATCTGGGTATCCGCCGCAGGTTGGCACCCTTGTTAGATAACAACCAAAAAGCAATAGAGCTGCTCAATTCACTGCTGTTTACCCTGCCTGGTTCTCCCATCATCTATTATGGAGATGAGATCGGGATGGGCGACGATATCTGGATGGCAGATCGCGACGGTGTTCGTACCCCCATGCAGTGGGATACCACGCTGAACGCTGGATTTTCAGAGTCAGACCCTGAGAATCTGTATTCACAAGTCATTGAAAATGATACTTATGCACCAGATCAGGTCAATGTTGCCGACCAAAGGAAATCCTCTGGTTCATTGTTCAGCAACATCTCGAAAATGATTGCAGTACGCAAACAATCACCCGTATGGGGAAGGGGAGATTTTAGATGGGCATCTACCTCTACGGAGCAAGTCGCCGCGTATTTTCGTTCTTATTTGGGAGAACGCATCCTGGTGGTGAACAACCTGTCATCTTCTTCCCAAGATATCTCTATCGATCTCCACACTGGATCAACCGGAATGATGGTCGATCTCTTTACGGGGAAAAAATATCCTGTAAGCAAGCGTGACGAGCTGCGGTTGACCCTCGAGCCGTACCAGTATTTGTGGTTGACAGATGGGGTTGGTCTTTAGGATCCCTTGTGTGCATCCAACTGCTTGAAGTTCGCTAATCTATTCTTTATTTTGGGGTCATGACCGTCAAGTAAGATCAAGGGGGTATTGTAATCGGGGTGGGGGATCACATGAATCGGAGTTTGGTAAACATCGGTGAGTTGCTGCGGTGTGAGCACTTCGGGTGGGGAACCGACTGCGCGCAGAATCCCATTTACCAAGAGAGCCACACGGTCAGCATATAACGATACCAGGTTTAAGTCATGTAGCGCCATGAGTACCGCCAGCTTCTGTTCGTCCACCAATTCCCTGATGAGATCTAGAATGCCAGTCTGGTGGTGAAGATCCAGGTGTGCGGTTGGCTCATCCAGAAGGAGGATAGGAGTTTGTTGGGCTAAAGCGCGTGCGAGCAGAACCCGCTGCTGTTCTCCACCTGATAATTCGTCAATCCGGCAGTTGGCTAAAGGAAGTGTCTGTGTCCGCTCCATTGCCCAATTAGCGGCTTGCTGATCTTTGCGGCCTGGTTGTCCGAGCCAGTTCAAATAAGGGGTGCGTCCCAGCATGACAGTGTGACTGACGGAGTAGGCAGGGGGAAGTTTGCGCGCCTGGGGAACAACTGCCAGGTAGCGTGCGCGTTGGGATTCTGATAAGTAGCAAATATCTGTACCAGCAACCATAACTCGCCCAGAATTGGGGGGCAGGATGCCGCTAACTGCCCTGATCAGGGTGGTTTTGCCAGCTCCATTCGGGCCGACTATGGCCAAAATTTCACCTGGCTCAACGCTGAGGCTGATATCAATGAGGGCCGGATTGTTGCCGTAATTGATTTGAAGGGATTGAATTTCGAGGATGCCCATAATCACAACTCTCAATTATTGATCTGATGAGGTTACCAAAATGCCTGTTGTTTTGCCCTTTTAAGCACCCACAAAAAGAAAGGTGCTCCAACCAGGGCAGTTATAATGCCAACTGGCAGCTCCTGAGGGGCGAGGACTAGTCGTGCCAGCAGATCGGCAACTAATAAGGTGGTTGCGCCTCCTAATATCGATAAAGGGACAAGATGGCGGTAATCTGGTCCCCATAGAATACGCACCAGGTGAGGGACAATCAAGCCGACAAAGCCAATAACTCCGGAAAAAGATACCGCTGTTGCGGTAGTCAAAGAGGCGGCCAGGATAAGGATGGCTTTGATGCGGTTGACTGGCAATCCCAGCTGCTGTGCCTGATCGTCTCCAAATTGGAGCACATTTAATGCGTGACCTGAAGAGATCAGGATGCCTATCCCAATCACAATGTAAGGTAGGGCTGCCAGGACCGGGTTCCAGCCACTCATGGGTGATCCACCCAGCAACCAGGAGATTGCCCTGCGGATCTCGCCCTCAGAACGCAGCATCATAAAGGAAGTAAGCGCTGAGGCAAAAGCACCAACCGCTACACCAGCCAGGATTAAAGTGGTAGTTGGGAGGGTTTTCCCTGTGCGGGCTATGCTGTAAACCACGCTAACCGTTATGGTTGCACCTACGAAAGCGGCTACCGGTATCGAAAACATGCCCAATAAATCCGTTGGCCAACGCAGAGACATCGCAATTACTGCTCCTAAACCAGCACCAGAAGCGACGCCGATCAAGTAAGGGTCGGCGAGAGGGTTTCGGAAAAGACCCTGGTAGGCGGCACCGCTGCTTGCCAGGGCAGCTCCCGTCAGGGCGATTAATGCAGCGTTGGGTAAACGTATGCGGAATAGGATCACGTTGAACGTGTCTGGCCAGTTTGTATTGATGTCGACACCTGGTAAATGTGTGATGAACATGCGCGCCAGGGTTTCAGGTGGGATGAAAACAGCTCCCAATGCAATGCTGAGGGCTAATGCCAAGATCAACAGAGTTAGATTAGTAAGGTATGCACGTGAGAGCTTCGCCATTGTTTGTTCGATTTTGTAAACGCAATCAACAGTCCGTCAACGGTTTTATCAAACTAAAACCCCTGCCTGTGAGAGCAGGGGTTGAGGAACTTTTTTCTACTTTTCGTTCCCACCCCCATTCCGCGGGGTAGTGGTAAACCCATTCAAGGCTGGCGTCCTGGCTTGTCTTAGAATCGCTATCAACCAAACTACCTGCGAAGTTGCTCTGCTGGTGAGTTAGCTGTCTGATTTTCCAGCGAAACCAAAGACCTACAGTTGCGGGTCAGCACCGGACTTCGCTTGTTAACTTTACCTTTAGTAACCAAGCGGCACCGGTTTCGCAATTAAACCTCCCCATCCGGGGGTAGAGGTACCTTGAAGGAATTTATTCAGTTATTACTTATTTTAAGGGAATGCTGAAAAAGCGTCAAGGATTTCTATTAATTCTCATTTTTGGGAGAATAATTGAGGTTTGTGTCCTCGCTTTTCGTTTGGATCTATATTTGATCAGAAATCCTATCAATTGAGACAGCGAGACCTAATCAAACTGTTAGCTTTTATATTGCAATTAGAATTACAATAGGGTGAAAATATGCACGGGAAACTGAGTTCTATGCTGAGAAAAAATGTGCTTTCAATTTACCTAATTTTTAGTTCCCTTTCTGTCATATTGATGGTCTTATTCCCAACTGGAGGGAATGGGATTGGCAGCCTGGCTGCTTATGCTCAGGAAGAAAACTCGCATGTCTCCAGGATTTTTATCCCCCTGCTGATTGTTGGTGCATCTGAAGACTTGTCTCCCCAGCCGGATTATCCCACTCTCGAGGATTGGTTGACTTATCTTAACTCCTACCGGCTGATGGCAAATTTACCAGTGGTAACCAATAATGAATCCTGGAACCAGGGAACTTGGTATCATTCTCGTTATATGGTAAAGAACAATATCTTGACCCATTATGAAGAGCCAACCAACCCTTATTTCACATATGAAGGTGACCAGGCAGGCAGATCGGGCAATTTGGTTGGTAGTTTCAATAATGAAGCCAATGATCGTTACGCCATAGATATATGGATGCAAGCGCCTTTTCATGCTGTTTCGATTTTGGACCCTTCGCTGTTAAGTGTTGGTTATGGGAGTTATCGTGAAATCGGTTCTGGGCTGCAGATGGGAGCGACACTCGATGTGCTGCGGGGCAGGGAGATGATCCCAGAAGAGGTTGAATTTCCAATCATGTGGCCCGCGGATGGAAAAACAGTGAATATCAATCATCATTGGGGAGAATACCCTTCACCATTGACCAGCTGCCCGGGTTACCAGGCTCCGACCGGGCTTGCGGTTATTTTGCAGTTAGGGTCTGGAGACCAGATACCACAGGTCAGCGCGCATTCTTTCTTTGTGGGAGACTCAGCATTGGAACACTGTATTTTTGATGAAACCAGCTACATAAACCCCAACAGCGCTGACCAGATCTTGGGTAGAGCGATCCTTTCCGCTCGCAGTGCAATCGTGCTGATCCCAAGGGAACCACTTCAACCAGGTGAGAACTATACGGTCTCTATCACGACCAATGACCAAACCTATACCTGGTCTTTTTATGTTGGGTTTGGTCGATAGGTGTATTCGGTTGTCTAATAATCTGATCTGTTGTCAAGGATATTGGTTAGGATAACAAACCCAATATTAAAATAAAGTTGCAACTGACGATATCACCAGTGAAAGGATTATCAGCACACCGAAGATAATGAAGATGATCTGCTGGGTGCGCATACGGCGTTTTTCGTTTGCCGTGAACTCCCTTTTCTTTCTCTTAGCCACAATTCTCTCCTATTAATGAAAAATACATTAATCCAAATGATTTTTAATTGCGTGGGCAATCGTTTCGGTTATTCCATGAACGTTGGTCAGTTCATCGATACTGGCTTCCTGGATCTTTTGAATAGATCCAAAGTGATTTAGCAATGCTTTGCGGCGAGCCGGGCCGATCCCGGGAATGGAGTCCAGCCGGGATGCCAAACCAACGCGGGTGCGTTGTTTGCGATGGGAGGTGATAGCAAAGCGATGGGCTTCATCACGCACGCGCTGGAACAAGAACAACCCCTGGGACTGTCGCGCTAAAGGGATTGGTTTGTTCTGGGATGGGACAAATATTTCTTCATTTTGTTTGGCCAAAGCAGCCACTGGGACCTTACCATTCAAGCTAAAATTTTCCAGGACTGCTACTGCACGGCTCAATTGTCCCTTGCCTCCATCTACCAACAAAAGGTCTGGCAGCAGAGAAAAAGCCTGGTCTGGCTTTTTGCCAGGGGTGTTAGAGATTTCCTGTGAAGCTCTCCAACGGTTGAAGCGGCGTGTCAAAACTTCTTCCATGCTGGCAAAATCATCGGGGCCTTTGACGCTGCGGATGTTGAAGTGGCGATAATGATTTTTGCGTGGCACACCTTGCTCGAAGACCACCATGCTCCCGGTTGCTGAAGTTCCCTGAGTATTGGATATATCATAGCATTCGATGCGGTTTGGTGGGGAAGCGAGATTTAGCGCAGCCTGAATTTCTGCCAATGCCTGGGTTTGGCGGTTCGTATCTGCCTGCCATTGGGCTTGCAAAGCAGCCAGGGTCTCCGCCGCGTTCTCCGCTGCCAGCTGGATCAATTCATGCTGTTGGCCTTCACGCGGGATAAGGATTTCCACTTTCTCGCCGCTGCGCCGAGCACTCAACCACTGTTTGATGATCTTTGCTTCCTCCACCTCGTGGGGGAGCAGCACCCGCGCTGGCACCATGGGGGTTTGGTCGTAAAACTGCTTGATGAACTCTGCCATCACATCCGAATCGGGTGTTTCTTCTGCTCCCTCAAGGAGAAAGTACTCCCGTCCGATCAATTTACCTGTACGGATAAAGAAAACCTGTACACAGGCGTCTCCGTTTCCGCGCGCCAGGGCGATCACATCTGAATCGGTTTGATCGTTGGTAAAGATAACTTTCTGCCGTTCAACCACTCGCTGGATAGCTTCGAGCTGGTCGCGAAAACCAGCCGCTTTTTCGAAGTTAAGCTGGTCAGCTGCCTGTTGCATCTCGGTTTGAATTCGAGAGACGATCGGCTCAGTGCGACCTTCTAAAAACTGGCACAGATCGGCGATTATCTGGCGGTACCCGATTTGGTCAACTGCTCCAATACAGGGTGCCGAGCAAAGATGGATATCATAATAAAGACACGCACGTTCATCCTGTCCGGTTATGGTGCGGTCACAGGTAAGATAAGGGAAAATCCGCCGCAGGATATCCAGGGTTTGGTGAACTGCCCAGACGCTGGTGTAAGGGCCATAATAACGGGACCCATCTTTAAGCATCTTGCGGGTGACCGTCACTTTTGGATAGGGTTCCGCCCAATGGACTTTGATATACGGATAACGCTTATCATCTTTCAGGCGCACATTGAAATGCGGTCGGTGCTTCTTGATAAGATTCATCTAGAGGATGTGGGCTTCCAACTCAGATGCGACTACAATCCAATCGATA
>JACUUU010000472.1 GCA_014859065.1 Anaerolineales bacterium | reverse complement strand
AGGGTCGGGGTGAGGGGGTTTTGAACCTGCTTTAGCAGGTTTGGTTTTGTCAGCCGCCGAATTGATTCGACGGTATTAGGAGATGATTTATTTCCTGCCAGGTATCGTGTAGGTTGTGGCTCTAGAGGCCCTTCGTCGTGAAGAGCGGTGAGAAGTGATCAGTCATCAGTGATCAGGCGTTGGTGTGGGTGTATAAGGTGACAGTGGTTGAGATCTTCGCTGCGCTCGCAACGACATGTGGGGGAGGGGATGGAAGGTTAAGCTGCTTGGATTACATTTCGGTAACGATCATTTCTAGATCCCTAATCAGAGGAGGTAAATCATATTGAATGATGTTCCACAATATGTCTAAATCAACAGCGTCATAACCATGTATCAACCGGTTGCGTAGGCTTACGATCTGCCCCCATGGTATTTGAGAATATCTTTCTTTCGTGTCATCAGAAACACGATTGGCGGCTTCTCCAACGATCTCTAATAAACGCGTGAGCGCTAATTCCAATAAATGATCCTGATCTAAGTCTGTTCGCTGTTTGCCTGCAATTGAAGTATGGGCTTTTCTGGTATTCTCCAGCATGTGTAACAACCGCACCTTATCTTCATGCTGCGTCATAGAGGGACTCCGCTTCTGCCATTATTCTGTCTCGAAAATACTTGCCCAGGAAGCCAGGTGTGTTTAGATCTACCTTGTATCCTAGCAATTCAGAAAGCTCTTCTTCAAGTGCAAAGAAGTTTAATCCTACCTTGGTTCCTGGCTCGAACTCCACCAGCATGTCCACATCGCTATCGGTTGAAAAGTCATCACGCAGCACTGAGCCAAAGAGTGCCAGCTTGCTGATGCGATTACGCTGGCAGAAATCTTCTATCTCTGCTCTCGGTATCCTAATTTTTAATCCCATTAAACGCCTCCAAGAAGCTTGCCATTAGAGCACAAAAAACTAGATTTATCGTATTGGTTGTATCCAAAGTTCCATATAATGGGCAGTAAATCATAGTTTCTACAATTGTATCAATTATTGTATACGAAAAAGGAATTAAATGGATTTGAATTGAAAGCCCACCTTGTGAACATATCAATTATTATTTTCTTCCGCACCGAAGCTCTCTCTCCACCACCATGGCGAAGTTCTTGCCCAAATCGAACTCCAGGTCGAGGTTGGCAGGTGGAGATTACGTTAGCCCGCTGCGCGGGCTTTAGGTCGTTGCTGAAGAACGTAACGACATGTGGGGGAGGGGTGAAGGGTGGGGGCGCATTTACCTCACGAGCGAAATTAGCCAAATGCCACCAGTTATCA
>JACUUU010000170.1 GCA_014859065.1 Anaerolineales bacterium | reverse complement strand
GTGCATACTGAACGAAACATGACATGACATGTTTCCCTGGCGGTGCCATATCGGGATCAATCATCGATGGAATGATGACATCGATATAAGGTTTATGTGAAAAATCTCCATATTTGGCTTGGTCATATGCTCTCTCGATATAATCAACGCTTGGACTGATCGAGATGGCTCCTCGCCAACAGGCTGGGGGTAATTTTTCTGGTCGAGTTCCTTTCCCGTTAAGACAAATCAGTTCGGGCAACTTGTCCAATGCCAGGTTGACTTTCCCAGAAGAACCTCGATACATATATTTCGTTACAGCTTGACGGATATCATCAGGAAGTAAAGCGGGGTCAATCAAACGCATAAATGTTTGTTGGGGGTCCAGGCTGGAAACAACCACTTCGGACTGGATTTCTTCTCCACTTTCCAATGCTACCCCAGTTGCTATACCATCTTTGATTAAGACTCTTTCCACGGCTGCACTTGTGCGGATCTCCGCCCCAAAAGCTCTGGCTGATCGGGCAATTGCCTCCGCAATTCCTCCAGTTCCCCCCTTGACAAATCCCCAGGCACGGAAGGCGCCATCGATCTCACCCATATAATGGTGCAATAATACATAAGCACTTCCGGGAGATCGCGGTCCAAGAAATGTCCCAATGACGCCACTGGCTGAGAGTGTCCCTTTCAGGGGTTCGGATTCAAACCATATGTCAAGGAAATCAGCCGAGCTCATCGTCATCATCCTGACCAGCGTGTAAAATTGATCCTTCTCCAAGCCTGTAAAATTTCGCGCCAGGTTAGCCAGCTTGATCAGCTCTCCCGGTTGCAGCTTAGTTGGGTCAGGAGGTGGTATTCCCAATATATATTTAACAGCTTTTGCCATGTAGTACATAGTACGGTTGTAATCTTCATATGCATCAGCATCTCGTTTAGAAAAACGGGCGATATTATAGTATGTTCGATAATGATCCCCATCTCGATAGAGGAATTCACCTTCAGGTAATGGAGTTAGTGTGCTCTCCATAGGTAGTACCACCAGCCCATGTTTAACCAGATGGAGCTCCCTAATAATTTCAGGTCTCATCAGGCTGATCACATATGAGAATACCGTATATTTAAAACCTGGATAGATCTCTTCAGTAACAGTCGCTCCTCCGACCAGATACCTACGTTCTAAGACTAAAACTTTCTTGCCCGCCTTCGCCAAGTAAGCTGCGGTAACCAGCCCATTATGTCCAGCACCGATCACGATCACGTCATATTTCTTTTCCACTTTTCAAGCTCGCTTTCTGGGAGGATTAAAAAATGGGGGCTTAACAACCAATGCATTAGCTTTCTTGCGAATATATTCAACCGTAAATTCAACTTCTACCCGGTTTCCTACTTTCGCAGATTGGCTTTGAATTGTTCCCAGATGGATATACCTCTTCAAGATCGGGGAGAAGGTATGGCTAGTTGCTTGACCGATTTGCCGTCCATCTTTATAGATTGGAACCGCTGAACGGGAAGCTCGTCCAGCCAGTTGGGGCGTTAAATCTACCTCGGTAAATAAAGCCTCTAGCGAAGCCCACTCCACCTCCAACCCAACAAATGCCCACTGGGAACCCTTAATGTGCTCTTTTTGTAGTGCTTGCTTTCCAGTAAAATGGCATTTTGATAAATCAACTGTCCATCCCAACCCAATCTCATACGGAGAAGACTTTTGCGACTCGATCAATGCCTTGCGTGAAGAGATGTAATCCACTTCGATCAATAATAATCCGGCTTCAATCCGCGCAATATCCAAGGAAGCCAAACCTGCAGGTGTAATCCCAAATCGAGTACCCACACCAATCAAAAGGTCCCATAGACGTTCCGCATTAGCGGCTTCAACCCATAATTCATAACCCAAGTCCCCGGTATATCCGCTGCGACTCACGGTAAGATCAAAATCATCCAACCTTGTTTGCAGAAGATGGTAGTATTTCATGCCATCCAATTCAATTTCGGACATCAATTCAGATAAGACTTTGGTTGAATTGGGACCCTGTAAAGACACAGCAGCTAAGTCAGGAGAAATATCATCCACGGTTGCGTCCAGACCATACCCGCTGTCTTGGAACCAGGCTAAATTGGGATCTGCAGATGTAATCCGAAAGTGGTTTTCTCCCAGTCGTGCGACAACCCCATCGTCAATCACTTTGCCTCTATCATCACACCAGGGGGAATACATCATCTGCCCTATTGCACAGCTGCTGATATCACGCGTCATGATGCGGTTAACCAGCGTTAAAGCTTGTGGCCCACTGATCTCATATTTGAACAATGGTGAGATATCAATCAATGCTGCTGAATTGCGGATGGCATAGTATTCGTGTTCATGCGAGATCTCATAACTCACTGGTGCCAAGTATCCGGACCAATTTCGCCATTCGTGGCTTTCACACAAGAGATATGTTCGTGAATGGAAAGGTGATGAAAGCATTTTCGCTTTTTGCGTTCTTAAACTAGAGCTGCTTGTCTCTGCACAGCTACAATCTCCGCCATTATTGCCAGGCCTATTTCTTCAGGCGTTTTTGCCCCAATATCAATACCAATTGGGGCATGAAAAAGCCCTATTTGTGTTTCGCTTACTCCAGCATTCAACAATCGTGCCCGGCGTTTATCTTGTGTACCCCGACTCCCTAGGACACCGATATAGAAAACCGGCTTATTCACCACAATTTTTAATGCTGCATCATCAATTTTTGGATCATGTGTCAGGACAACCACCGCAGTTCTTGGAGAGAAATTGATCTGGGTGAAAGCCTCCTCAGGCCAGGCTTGGATGAGTCGATCGACATGCGGAAATCGATCCTTGCTGCTAAAGGAAGCTCTTGGATCAACAATGATGGTTTGGTAATCCAATACTTTAGCAATTCTTGCTAAAGCAATGGCGATGTGCACCCCTCCGACGATTACCAATGTAGGGGGTGGCAGCATAACATCGAAAAAAACCTCTACGCTACCCTCCACCTCTGCCTCGAAATCCATCCGCTGCGATTTCTGTCCGGATAGATGCTTAACTGCAGCTGGCATGATTTGCCCTTCTAGACTCTTATCCAACTCGGAAAAAACAGTGTCAGTATTACATAACAGCAACGATTTTCCGCAGAGATCTTCGCGACCCTTTACAACACTGGCGTAAACAAGGGGTTTATCCCGCTGTATACAAGCAGAAATGGTTCGAAATAACTGTTCTTTGAGCGCTTGAACAAAAACTTGTATCGTACCCCCACATGCCAGCCCAACCTCCCATGCAGTTTCATCAGCGACCCCAAAATGTAGAAGCTGAGATTGACCTGTTTTGAGCGTTTCTACTCCTGCCTGATATACTGCTCCCTCGACACAGCCACCACTGACTGATCCAGTGATTTTGCCAGAAGAAGTCAGTGCCATTTTTGCTCCTACCTGGCGAGGGGATGAGCCCCAAGTCTCGATCACTGTGGCCAGGGCTACTTTTTCGCCTGCAGCAATCCATCGCTCGATATCATCAAAGATTTCGTTCATCGTTTTTCCAATTATTCTTTGAAGGGAGATCTACCTTATCAATCAAGTTGTCGCTTGTTGCCATCAGAGTGATATCAGAACTTCTATTACACCTCCAACGGTTAGAATTATAAAATTTAGGTTGAGAAAGGACAATAACAGCTGACATAGAGCTTCAATTCCAAAGTATTACCCTAATATCACCTAGCAGCAGATTCCTCCTAAAGTATTTACATTCAAGAGGAGTATATTTATCCATATTATAAATGATAATAGCATTTCGTCTGATATTCCCTTCCTGGGTGACAGATAAAGATATTTAATCTCCTAACAGAGGGTAATTAGATCTTTTGAAATAAACCAAAAACTACCAGGCTGATTCGAGCGGGAACCTGTATGATCTTATTAATTCATTCCCTGTTCACATTTTTCTTGGAGCTAAAAAGCGGTGATCTCAACCTCCATTTGACCTCTTACTGAATTCACCAGATATATTCGGGTGTACTTCTGGAGGTCATCTATATGAATTACCCTTTCTTCTACCTGGCCTTGACTTAACATCCAGGATCGATAAGTGCCGGGCAGCAAACCACAATTCACTGGAGGTGTGTAGAGCTTTCCATCTAACTCAACAACCAGGTTGGCAATGCAGGATTCGGTCACTTCACCGCGCTCATTCCACAAAATGACATCATCGAAACCTGGACATAAATCCCTGGCACGTTCATAGACCGTCCGGTTGGTTGTTTTATGATAAAGAAAAGGATCGGTTGAATCCACAGGTTCTTTGGAAAGACAAACCTTCAGAAGCTGTCCAGGCTCTTGCGATGACAAGATGACAGACTCCACCCTGACAGAGCCATCCTGGTCCACTAACAGGCGGACCTTATGATCATGCTCATCAAAACCAGCTGCCAACTCATCAAGGCAGCGAAGTACATCTTGGAAATTTGCCGGAAAATCGAAATATGAGGCAGACTCCTGCAACCTATGTAAGTGTAGATCGAGTAGGGTATAGCCTCGATTCGGTGTCCAACGCAGGGTCTCCAACAAGGAAAACCGAGGTATGCGCACAGACAGTATGCGGGCTTTCGCCAGGCATTCCTCATATTCAGCTTTATCAACAGAATCCCAGGTGATACCTCCGCCCACGCCGTATTCCACGCTGGCATCATCTCTATCAATAATGGCTGTGCGGATGGCAACATTAAACTGCGCCTGCCTTTCTGGGCTGACAAACCCGATACCTCCAGTGTAAACCTTACGTGGGCTGGTCTCCAATTCTTCGATGATTTCCATAGTGCGCGCTTTGGGTGCCCCAGTGATCGACGCTGGTGGGAATAAAGCCCGCAGAATATCACCCAAGCCAGCATCAGTCTGCCCAGTAACGGTAGAGACCATCTGCCAGACAGTTGGATATTTTTCGACCACAAGTAGATCGGGGACATTCACACTCCCCGTCTCTGCAATCCGACCAATATCGTTGCGAACCATATCCACAATCATGACATTCTCTGCCTGGTTTTTTTGTGAGTTTCTCAACCATTCAGCCTGGTCGTTATCTTCCTGCAAAGTAAGACCTCTTGAAGCAGTCCCCTTCATCGGTCGGGAAGTGATTTTTTCTCTTTCAAGGCTGAAGAACAATTCCGGGGATGCTGAGCATATCGCAAACCTTCCTGTATCCACGAACGCGGCGTAGGGGGCTTTTTGCGCACGGTAAAGTTCACCAAACAGCATATGGGGATCCCCTGAGAAGGATGAGCGCAGCCGGTAGGTATAATTGACCTGGTAAGTATCGCCGCGAGCAATATAGTCCTTGATCCTGCTAATGGCTTTATCGTAATCATCTCGGCTGGTAGAGGCAACCCAAGAAAGTTGGTCCTGGTGATCGCTCTCCAAAGGAGTGGAAAATGGGATCGTAGCGCTTCGTTCGACACGCTCGTAAAGCCCAAACCAGATCAGGGGGAAATCTCCAGCAGGCTTAGTGTGTAATGCTCGATCGAATGCTCCTGAGGCTTCGTAAGCAATAAAACCAGCTGCATAGAGTCCCCTTTTTAGTCCCTGCTCGACGTCACCAAGTATCAAAACCACCTCATCTATTTGGTGGGTTTGAAGCACTATGGCGGGGTTGCTGAAGTGCAACCAACAGTCTTGAGCAGGATAATGAATCAACACCTCGTTCGTCGAAACATGATTCTTATGCATGCTGCTGAGTATAGCATAGGCTTTTCAATAATAATTCAGAAAAAATCGCACAGGTGCCCAGAGTCCATCGATGTTTTGTCACCAGGGTTCTGATGAATGATTTCCTGGTAGATAAGACAGAGCACAGGCAAAAGATGTTGAAATAAGAACTCAGCATAATCAATTGGCATAACTCATGATGGGCAAAGGGAATCGGAAAATGAATTAATTTGTGGATAAGTGGATAAATACCGATCCGAAAAGGTATTCACGTGAGATGTAAAAGAGGCTGTTCGCTATTGGGACAGCCTCTTTCTCGATGTGGGACTACATTATTAGTGGTTTAGGATGATAGAAAACGCCAACGTGGCGGGGAGGGCGGGATTCGAACCCGCGGTCGAGGTTTAAGCCCCGACAACCGCTTAGCAGGCGGCCCCATTCAGCCTCTCTGGCACCTCCCCATCTTACGTACCAGGCGGAGGGAGAGGGATTCGAACCCCCGGTGGGCGTGAACCCACAGCTGTTTTCAAGACAGCCGCCTTAGACCGCTCGGCCATCCCTCCTAAAAAGAAACCATCCTCTTTCTATAAGAGGATCCCATGTGCTAAATATAAAATCCCTTACTGCAGCGGGCTTCTCTCTCGTGGTTGGTATTTTACCACACAAAAAATTGCCCCAAGACAATCTTAGCCTGTCTCCAACTTTTCAAATCATCTTCATGCTATACTTGCGACATTAATGAACCATGTGGCGCGCTCATCTCTGATTATCGCAGTATTCTTTGGCGTCGATAAGGCGCTCGGCTTTATCCGCCAGGTACTCATAGCTCGCCAATTCGACCTGTCGCGGGAATTGGACGCTTTCAATGCTGCCAATAACCTTCCTGAACTTATCTTTGTGTTAATTTCCGGCGGCGCTCTGGCAATGGCTTTCATCCCGGTGTTGTCAGAATATCTGGAAAAAGGCGGGCGAACTTTGGCTTGGGACCTTTTCTCTCGTATCGCAAACCTGGTATTTCTGCTGACCGCCATCCTTTCCATCGTTATTGCTATTTTTGCCAAACAACTGGTAAGCTGGCAGATTGGGATCGCACCTGGTTTTGATATCGAGCAGCGCGCGCTTGTCGCTGACTTGATGCGTCTCAACCTGATCGCCACCTTGATTTTCTCCATGAGCGGGTTGATTATTGCCTCCCTCCAGGCAAATCAGCACTTCCTGCTTCCAGCCATGGCGCCTGCCATGTATGATATTGGTATGTTGGTTGGTGTGCTGATCCTAGCTCCCTCTGAACCTTACAGCTTTGGACCGCTAACCTTACCTGCCTTGGGATTCGGTGTTCACGGGCTGGTATACGGCGTTATTTTGGGTGCACTACTTTTTCTTGCTATTCTCATTCCCGGCTTGATTCGTTTTAAATTTCGTTGGGCACCGCGGATCGATCTGCAACATCCTGGAGTCAGGCAGGTGGTGGCTGTTCTGGCACCTCGGGTTGGTACGGTTTTCTTCATCCAATTGATATTCTTCGCTCAGGACAATATTGCTTCCCATCAACCACCAGGAGCTGTAACTGCCCTGGTTTATGCCTGGTTATTCATGCAGGTGCCAGAATCGCTGATCGGCACTGCGATTGGGACTGCCCTCTTACCCACAATCTCCGAGCATATCGTCCGTGGCCAGCGAGAGGCTTTCATCAAAGCGCTCAACCACACAATGCGTGTTATTCTGGCACTGACTTTACCAAGTGCTCTTTTGTTAGGAATAGGAATTCGCCCGGTAGTGGGA
>JACUUU010000169.1 GCA_014859065.1 Anaerolineales bacterium | reverse complement strand
CATAATCGACGGGCACCAAGACCTCGCCTGGAACATGATCACTTTTGGACGGGATTACTCACTCTCGACAGAAGAGATCCGCCAGGCAGAGCTCGGAACGATAACTCCCACCATAAATGGGGATACACTGCTGGGTTGGCCAGACTTCCAGAAAGGCCGGGTCGCCATAATTTTCGCCTCGCTCTTCGCTTCCCCGATCCGTCATAAGCAGGGAGAATGGGAGAAACTATGCTATACAGACATTTCGCAGGCAATTGCAATTTACAGCCAGCAGATTGATACTTACCACCGCCTGTGCGAAACTCACCCCGATAAATTTAATCTCATTCGTACCCAAGATGAGTTAAATAATATAATCGAGCATTGGAAAAATATGGATCAACCATCTCATCCTGTCGGGTTGGTAATTTCAATGGAAGGCGCTGAAGCTGTGCGCACCCCGGCTGAACTAGAAGATTGGTGGAACCGAGGAGTGCGCCTGATCGGTCCAGCCTGGGCTGGGACCCGTTTCTGCGGTGGAACTCGAGAACCAGGACCGCTAACAAAAGAAGGCTACGCCTTACTTGAAGGCATGTCATCCTGGGGTTATATATTGGATATCAGCCACATGGATGAGCTTGCTGCACTTCAAGCATTAGATGAATACCCTCATCAGGTCATTGCATCTCATTCCAATGCAGCGTCTCTCCTTAACGGTGTCGATAGCAACCGTTTTCTCTCCGATCGCCTCATTCAGGGTTTGATCGAACGCAATGGCATTATCGGAATTGTCCCATTTAACCATTTCCTGAGATGGGAATGGTCCCCAGCGGACGGGCGCCAGGCTGTCAGTTTGCTTGATGTCGTCGCTCAATTTGATTATATCTGCCAGATGGCTGGTGATGCACATCACGTAGGCATTGGCAGCGATTTCGATGGAGGTTTTGGTCTTCAATCTGTCCCAGCAGAGATTGACAGCATCGCGGATTTGCGAAAAATCATCCCCTTGCTTGAGGAAAGGGGGTATACTGAGGATGATATTGCTGCCATTATGGGAGAAAACTGGCTTTCCCTACTCCAGCAGACATTACCAGAATACCTATGACCGACATTCCAACTCGCCCATTCAATGGCCGCTTGCGCATCCGGCTAGGATTGGTAATTACCATCATTGGGTTTTTACTTTTCGTACTCGGGGCTGACCCTGGCGTATTCAACCTTGACCGCAGCCCGGTCACTGGTTTTGTGCAGATATCCGTATTTCTGTTGGGGTTAAGTATCATTTGCATCGGGGGGTATATAACCCTCAACACACTTTGGAATGGCAAACAGAAATCCATCGCCGCTGATATCGGCCTTCGTCTGGTAGCGACCGGTTATGTGATCGCTTTTCTTTCTGGTTTAGCGGACATCTTCGGTTTGGGCAGCCATCCCCTACCAGATTTGCCTGACTTTGGTCCCCTTCAAGCCGTCGGCGTTATGATTGGGCAAGGTGTAATCGCGGTTGGCTTTCTCTTACTGATCCCACCCTGGCGAAAACGTTAAAGCTGTCCTGCATGTTTGTAATCACCGGTGATGATTAAAGTTGTCTAAATGGCAAGGCTATGACGTTGACTCTACAATTAATGAGATTATACTTTTATTGTAGAGTATCACTCAACTAACCGATTTTCAACTCATCAAGAGGAGGATAATAATGAGCGTAGAATTTACCTGGTACGGCCATGCCGCCTTAGGATTGGACACAGACGGTTATAAAATCCTGGTTGATCCTTTTTTATCAGATAACCCGGCTGCGGATGCCTCACCTGAAAATATCCAGGCTGACTATATCCTGCTCAGTCATGGACATGGCGACCACGTCGGCGACACGGTAGCGATTGCCAAACGCACTGGCGCAACCGTGATCAGCAATTTCGAGATTTGTTCTTGGTGTGGTACAAAAGGTATCAAAGCCCACGCACAACATCTCGGAGGTGGCCACAAGCATCCCTTTGGATATTTAAAACTCACCCTGGCTTTACACGGCTCAGCACTTCCAGATGGAAGCAATGGGGGAAATCCTGCTGGTTTTCTGCTGACTACCAATGATGGTAAGAAGATCTACATGGCTTGCGACACAGGTCTGTTTGGTGACATGCGCCTGATCGGTGAAGAGGGTATCGATCTGGCTGTCCTGCCCATTGGCGATAACTTCACTATGGGACCTGATGACGCTTTGCGAGCGGTGAAACTCTTGGAGCCAAAGCACGTTGTGCCCGTTCATTACAACACTTGGGACTTGATCGCCCAAGATGCCGATAAATGGGCGAGCCAGGTTGAGACCGAGACCGGAGCTCAAGTACATGTATTGAAACCTGGTGAAAGTTTTTCGCTTGATTGATATACAGCTGTCTCACTATTCATTGCCTGTTGAAAAAAGTTATGCGTTTTGAGCTGGTGCATCAACGGTGTGTAAACCTAACGCAATGTTCTCAGGTCGCCTGGATCTTGCCTAATCTACATCCAAGCGGAGATCGTGATGTCTAGTAATTCATTAAATCGCAGAGAAGACGAAGAGCGTGTCCGTCAGCAAGGCCGTTTGCCACCTGGGCAATCCTTAACCCAAAAGTTCCCCGTTCTACACTATGGGCCTGTAGCGCATTTCGATGCTCAAACCTGGGATTTCCACATTTTTGGTGAGGTTGAGAACGAAATCCGGTGGTCGTGGGATGAGTTCAACCAGCTGCCCAAAAAGAAGGTCACCATGGACATCCACTGCGTGACCCGCTGGAGCAAGTTTGACACTGAATGGGAAGGCGTGTCAGTTCAAACACTTTTGGATGAAGGTTATTTAAAACTTAAACCCACAGCCCGATTTGTCATCCAGCACGCCGAGTACGGTTATTCCACCAACCTGCCTTTGGAGGTAGTTTTACAGGATAACTTTCTGTTAGCAACTCATTTCAATTCTGAGCCGCTTACACCGGATCACGGTTACCCCCTGCGCGGTGTGGTCGGAAATGTTCCCGGTCGTGATGACTTTTTCACCCCATATTTCTGGAAAGGCGCTAAGTGGTTACGAGGGTTAGAGTTCACTGCACAGGACAAGCCGGGTTTCTGGGAAAAGGCTGGATATCACAACCAGGCTGACATTTGGAAGGAAGAGCGTAGCGGTTAATTTGGCATGCAGGCGGGGTAGCTTCCCGGGAATGAGCGGAACCCCATGCATTATTGGGATGGGTTCTCACACCTAAGAGTGGGGAGTGATATTGCTGGTCACTTCTCCTAATTTAAGCAGCTCACCCCTTTTTATCTTAAAAGTGTCAAAGTCACGCGCGATTTCTGTGTTAGGGAATATAGCTCGGGCTTCATTTTTTACATCGCGTTCTCGGTAGCGGCGCGAGATATGCGTCAGGATCAGGTTTTTTACATTTGCTTGTAAGGCAAATTCTGCAGCCTGCCTAGCGGTTAGGTGCGAAAAATCTTTCGCCATATCAACATCATCCTGGGTATAGGTTGCCTCAATCACCAATGTGTCTGCTCCCTGGCAGACTTCGAGTAAATTATCCGTCCGTCCGGTGTCACCCACAATTACCAGGCGGGTACCTGGCCTTTCTGGCCCAAGCACCTGCTCAGGAGAGATACGCCTCCCATCAGGCAGGCTTACCTCAAACCCCTTGACCAGTTCTTTCCGCCAAGGACCAGGTGGGATATTCAATGCTTCAGCTTTCTCGGGTAAAAAAGGTCGGCGAGGTTTTACCCCGAACAGGTAGCCAAAGCTATCCGGTCCGCGGTGGTGCACTGGAAATGCCATTACTTCAAAATCGTTGTCGCAGAAAACTTGCCCTTCGGCAACCTCCATCAAATGGATTTCCAGTGCTGGTCGCGCTCCACGCAGGACCACACCAAATATCAAATCATGGATACGTGCCAGGGCTGAACGCCCTGCATAGATCTCCAATTCCGCGATCGTCCCCCAGCGTGAGAAAGTTGAGAGCAACCCCCCCAGCCCCAAGATATGATCCAAATGTCCATGAGTGATCAAAACCCGATTGAGGCGTTTGAAACCCACACCAGATTTCATGATCTGCCGTTGAGTGCCCTCACCGCAGTCAATCAGGAAACGATGTTCTTCATGCTTGACCATCTGTGATGATAGCCCCCGATGAACGGACGGGGCTGAGGCAGAGGTACCAAAAAAAATCAGTTCAAACAAATCATTCGTCTTTCGTGAAATAGAGCTAGCGGTCGTTTCGCATTGATTGGTGATGGCAAATGATGAGCCTCAGCTGCAAAATGGTCTCATAATTCACCCCATCCACAGTTAACAAGGTAATTGTAACTCAACAAACCGGATCCGGGCACATCCGGCACGGCTCTTGCACACTATTTCTAATGCACAAAAATATTATGAATTTTTGCTAGCATCTGTTTATGCTATAATCCTCGATATGCCTACACGAAGGCCAGATAAATCATCAAGAAAAACTACCAAAAAGGGCACTCGTCAGGCTGCATCTAAAAAGGGGCAACGCGCCAGTCGCAAACCGGTCTCACAAAAAGCCAAACGCTCACCTCGCAAACCGGCAGCTGCTCAAAATAAGACTGGAAAAGCGCTGTCGCGACCAAAATTCAGCCTGCGATTCCCTGGAAGTGCTCTGCCCTTAGAACGCAAGTTGGATAGTCTGGGGGTGATCCTCTCCCTGTTGGGGCTACTTAATTTCCTGGCATTACTCTCACCTACAAACAGCCAGCCGGTTGAATTTATCATCACCAGCTTTGGTTTAGCCTTCGGATGGGGAAAATATGCCCTCCCGGTATTCTTAATCACACTCGGTTTGTGGATAGTACTGCGTCACATTGATCGCATACCTCCACTGACTCTTGAACGCACTGCTGGGCTTTTTTTGTTTTTCTTAATTTTGCTAATTGGCCTGCAATTTAGTCATCTGGAAGAGGGGCGGGCACCAAACTTTGCCCTGGCACATCAAGAGTCGGGAGGAGGATATGTGGGTGCTTTCTTCTTGACTGGTTTACAATCAGCATTAGGCTGGGCAGGCGCGGGAATCGCACTAGCCGCAGCAGTCTTGATTGCTGCCATCCTCACTTTTGATGTATCCATCCCCCAGCTGTTTGCCTGGGCTGCTCCATTGACCGAACGTGTCAACAATACTTTAAAAGACTCCTTAAAACGCTGGTTGGAGAACAGAAGGGCAAATCGTTTACCTGCATCAGCCAGTTTCACCCCATACAAACCAACTGCCCAACCGCAAACACCACAGTCAAAAGCCTCTCCAGACAATTCCCGAACACAACCAGGCATTACCAGCTCTATTCAGCACCTAGAGTGGTTTCTCCCTCCTATTGATGAAATCTTGGAATCTGGCGGGGATGTGGTTTATGATGACGATATCGACCGCCAGCATGCTCGAGTGATCGAAGAGACGCTGACATCCTTTGGGGCGCCAGCTCGTGTGGTTGAGATCAACCGCGGGCCGACAATTACCCAATTTGGAGTGGAGCCAGGCTTTATCGAGTCCCGTGGGGGGCAAATGCGCGTGCGGGTCAGCAAGATCGCCTCCTTAGCCGATGATCTGGCTTTAGCACTCTCTGCGCGGCGTATTCGCATCCAGGCGCCCGTTCCCAGCAAAGGCTTCGTAGGCATCGAAGTGCCTAACGAAAACGTAACCATGGTGGCGTTGCGTGATGTGATGGAGATCGGAACATTCAAGCAAATTAAGTCTCCCCTGCGCATCGCGCTAGGACAGGATGTGGCCGGAAAACCAGCCGTAGCTGATTTGGCCGCTATGCCTCACCTGCTGATTGCCGGGACAACTGGCTCTGGCAAGTCAGTATGCGTCAATTCCCTTATCTGCTGCCTACTGCTTAATAACACACCTGATGACCTCCGGATCGTGATGGTTGACCCCAAACGAGTCGAGTTGACTGGTTATAATGGCATCCCTCATCTTTTAGCTCCAGTTGTGGTTGAATTGGAAAAGGTAGTTGGTGCGTTACAGTGGATCGCACGAGAAATGGACCAGCGATACCGCAAGCTGGCTCAAGCCGGCGTTCGCAATATCACTGAGTACAACAACCAACTGGATTCCCTAAACGAACCAAAATTGCCCTATCTATTAGTAGTCATCGATGAGCTGGCTGACTTGATGATGCTAGCCCCCGACGAAACAGAGCGGCTTGTCACACGCCTGGCGCAGCTTGCGCGTGCCACCGGTATTCACCTGGTTATCGCCACGCAACGACCCTCCGTGGATGTGGTCACTGGTCTCATCAAAGCCAATTTCCCGGCGCGGATCGCCTTTGCAGTAGCTTCAGGTGTTGACAGCCGTGTGATCCTTGACCAACCTGGGGCTGAGCGCTTGCCTGGGCGCGGTGACATGCTCTTCCAAGCACCAGATGCGGCGGCTCCAGTTCGACTGCAGGGTACATTCGTTTCTGACAACGAGATCGCTACGCTGGTTGCTTATTGGCGCCAGTTCCTTGGCACCCCAGAAACCTCCCAGGTGGCTGCCAGTGGGGTCGTTGATGCTCTGCCATCGGGAATCCCCCTCAAACAGATGCCAATGTGGGAAGAGATGCAGCCTGAAGAGCAGCTGGACCCCCTTTTTGACGAGGCTGTTGATCTCGTCCGCCGGCAGGGGAGGGGCTCTATCTCAATGTTGCAGCGTCGGCTACGCATCGGTTATACTCGCGCCGCCCGCTTGATCGAGACAATGCAGGATAAGGGGATTTTAGGACAAACCCAACCCGGTAATTTAGGATTGGAGGTGTTGGATTACGGACCAGCTGCACCACCAGCTGAGGATTAGGTCAATTACCACTTCATCCTCGAACAAGATCCTACACCATAGCTGAATGGGGTTATAAGATGATCAACCAACCACACCGTCGATACAATCCATTGACTGGCGACTGGGTTCAGGTGTCTCCCCAGCGCACTCTGCGGCCTTGGATTGGTCATACCGAAGAGGCCATTTCCGAGATCAGACCTGCCTATGAACCAGGATGTTATCTTTGCCCGGGAAATACACGCGCAGGAGGTAAGGTAAACCCACAATACTTGCAAACTTTCGTTTTTGAAAATGACTTCCCAGCGCTGCTGGCAGATACCGCCACGAAGGATATCGAGAACCTGCCGTTGCTTCGCTCCCAGAGCGTTCCAGGGACTTGCCGGGTCATTTGTTTCTCTCCCCGTCATGATCTGACCCTGGCGGAAATGGAAGAAAGTGAAATCCTCACTGTCCTGGATGTATGGAGCCAACAAGTTGAGGAGCTCGGTCAGGAATATCGCTGGGTGCAGGTGTTCGAGAACAAAGGGGCAATCATGGGCTGTTCCAACCCCCATCCCCATGGGCAGATTTGGGCGATCGATGCCCTTCCGAATGAACCTTTCAAAGAAGATGTCCAGCAAATAGCTTATTTCGAACAAAACGATCAACCATTGCTGCTGGATTACGTCCAACTTGAATTGGAACAG
>JACUUU010000168.1 GCA_014859065.1 Anaerolineales bacterium | reverse complement strand
TTGCAATACCAACTTCTCCAACTCTTTCAGGCTATCCAGGCGCGCCTGCAGCACCCCCATCAAGGTCGTTGGTGCCTGCTCCTGCTCCAACCGCTCAGCCAGCACCATCCAGCGCTCCACCCCATCAGCGCTCACTTCGCCGCGCACAATCACGCCGCGTTCAACCAGCATCTTGATCAATTCCTCGATGTAAAAAGGATTGCCCTCCGCTCCCTGTACTACCAGCTCGCGCAGTTCCACCGGCACCTGCTCCACGTGCTGCAGGATCTCCTCAACCAGATGGCGGCTCTCGCGTTTGGAAAGCGGCTGAAGTTCGATCTTGCGGTGGTATTCCTGCCCCTCTCCCCAATATGGACGCCGTTCATAAAGGCTAGGCCGTGCCAGGCATACCAACAGCATCGGTTGGACACCTGTCATGCGCCCCAATTCCTTGATCGCATCCAAGGAACTGTCATCCGCCCAGTGCACATCCTCCAAGAAGACCACTACTGGCATCTGCCGGCTGGAAGCCAGAAAGTATTCTCGCAGGCTGTTCATCCCTCGGTTACGCAGCGCCTGCGCATCTTGCAGGTGGGCTTTCAAATGTGGGCTCTCGCTGAAGTCAAACCCCAGCATCTGCCCCAGAAAGTGAGCGCCTGCTTCCACCTCATCTACAAATTCCTCACTCCTGGATGCCAGGTCAAGGCTACCTGAGAGCACTTCTCTAAGCGCTAATCGGGCTGGTTCAGCCGCCATTTGATCAGGGTAAGCTTCTGCCACCCCCTGCTCGATCTTTTCCCACACAACCTGCGGTGGGTCGCTCTCCTGGATTTGAAACCGGAAGCTGAATACATCCCGCAGCAACGCATAGGGTATGTGCTGCATCTCCAATCTTGCCTGTCCTTGATATAACCTGACATCACTAGGCAGGAGTTCGATCCAGTTCTGGAACTCATACAGCAGCCGCGATTTTCCCACGCCAGCCTCACCGCAGACCGTCACCACCTGCCCCTCCCCCTCCTCCATGGTCGTCAGCAGGGCGTCTTGCAGGTATTTCAACTCTGTCTCGCGCCCCACCATGGGCGTCTCGACCCCCTCCACCCCACGGCTTAACACCCGGAAGGTGCGCGCCTTCGCCTGCCTGACCAGGTAAACCGCAACCGGCTCATCAAATCCCTTGGCTTTGATCGGCGGTAATATTTCCACCTCGAATACACCCCGCACGTGCCGAAAAGTAAAATGTGAGATCAGCAATCCTCCAGGGGGGGCGGCGCTCTCCAGGCGGGCAGCCAGGTTCACCGCCCTGCCCATGATGGTGTCTTGCGCCTCAGTCTCTCCTCCAGCAGCAATCAGCCCGGTGTTGATCCCCACCCGCACCTGAAATCCACTTATCCCGCGCTGTTCTTGCCACTCTTGAGCGATCTCCTGGGCTACCGCCAATATCTCCAACCCGGCTCGCACCGCCTGTTCAGGGTCATTCTCATGCGCTACTGGAATCCCAAAGATCGCCTTGAATCCGTCCCCTTGAAAACGGGTCACGTGTCCACCGTGTTGGTCGACAGCACCAGCCAGACGTTTCAAGGCTGCGTCCATCATCTCCAGGACTTCATCTGGTTCCAGATGGCGTCCCAGGCGGGTCGAGCCGACTACGTCGGTGAATAAGATCGTGGCTAATTTGCGCTGTTGTGGGGGGAGTTGTGGCTTGCCTTGCAGTTCAGCCAGTTGTTTCCGCATCGAGTCTAAACCGGAGTCAACCACCGCGTCACCAAGCGTCGCTCGCTGCGCTTCCAGGGCGGCGATGGCTTGCTTTAAATGGGCAATTCGATCACCGGTTGCGGTCAAGGGCCATCTCCTTCCATAGGCCCAAGAAACTATGTCAAATAGGGGAAGACTAAATTCTATTATACACGTGATTCATAGTTCAGTAAACCAAACCGAGGTTGAAAGCTTAGTGCCGGATTTTCAAAATGCTGCTGCTGCCCGATAATTCCACATAAACTAAAAGAAAAAAGGATATGAAATCACATCCAGCTTATCAGCTAAATACATCTCTCCATGTATAAACGGTTGTACATTTAATTCCAACCTCACTTGTCCACGTTGCCAGCATAGTCCTCATGGTAACGAGAATAACGCTCGAGGTGCATCCACTTTCCTCGTTCCCAGGCAGATAAACAGAATGGTCCATTGGTGACGATAATCTCAGGTTCACACTAGGCAGACCCATGCTTCTCGACGACGTGCTTGGGATCAGGCAAGAGAAAATAATAGGATGGGTCTTGCAAGAAATAGGAGGTCGGCTCTTCAAATTCTAAAACCAGACTTACGTCATCCGGTGAATACACTCCTACCTCATTCGGATCGTCCAAGTGACCTTGATGGAAATCCCTGGCAGCTCGAATCCCATACAACAACAGACCTGCGACTGTCGCATTCGTATCGGGATTCAGCGCTCGTTTGAAGGTGGATTCAAAGTCTTCAGCCGTAACCACCTTCCCATCACTCCAAAAAACATCATCACGCAATTGGAAGACGTACTGCTCACCACAATCTAATATTTCCCAGGATCGAGCGATATCATAGGTCACTTCCATTTCAGGGCTTTAGGCGACTAGCCCATTGCTGCACAACCTCATCGCCCAGCACTTCCCGTTGGGATTCCAACGCGGCAATCGCTTGTTTTATGTTTTCAATTTTGCGATTATCAGACATGGACACCACCTTATGATCGCGGATTCGAAACCATTGCTCGCATTATTGGTCAGTAGATCGCTTGATTGTTCCCCTGATTAATCCGAACACTTGAATTATACTAAATATCATCTTTATTATACATAATTAGACTACAGTGTAACGAAGTTTATTGTGGGAATATATGCGAATCTGTGAGTTCTACCCTGGAGGGGTTCTATCCCAGGCGCTTAGAAGACCTGCGGGTTATTTAACCGCACGCCCACCACCCCTACATAACCCTGCGCACCCATTTCGGTGAACAGCGCCAGCGATTTTTTATACAACTCTCGAGCTTGCTCCAAATCACCAGCTGCTCCTCTGGAGACACACACATCTCCCCAATCCAACCACGCTCGCGCTACTTCCCAGCGGTGTCCCAATTTATCCATAAAATGGATGAATCGATCTAATACCTGCTCGGCAGTCTCCCAGTCCTGCTTGGCTTTAGCCAGGGCAATTTCAGCCCGAGCGTACACCCAGCGGTTTAGGATGGGAGATTCGTCCCCCAGTTGTTGCCTTGCCTTAAGCAGCCACTGCCCAGCTTCCTCCAGGCGGTTCTGGCTTGAATAAACTGCGCTCATCCAACTGCACGCGGCTGAATTATTTATCTCTCCAGGCCGGTCGATAACTTGCTTAACCACCGATTCCACCGGCTCCCAATTTTGCACCTGGTAAAAACGGTCAACCTCCAATAATACTTGCAGGAGAGAAGAGACCAAAAAATCAAACATGTGCTGATAGTTTTTCATACGCTCGATACGCTCATATGCTTCCCAGGCAGGTTCAAGCGCTTCTTCCCATTTCCCTTTCATTGCCAGGTATAAAGCGCGCCAACGCAACCACGTCGTGTAGACCACATCTAACCCGCGATCTTCATCCAACCTGGATTTAATATATTCAAGCAGGGCTTCCCCTCCATCTAGATCCCCCAGATATAACTTGATAACCGCAGCTAAATTAAATGCATTGAGCTCAAATTCGACATCCCCACGCAACCTCTGCGTCTCGGCAGACTTCAAACTATACAGCAGACTTGCCTGGTAGTCTCCGGTGTTTGTAAGCGCGATGGTTGCCAGGTTATTTCTGACCCTGCCAAGGATGTAGAATAACTGCTGACTCTCAGCCAGCTGTTCTGCTTTGGTCAAAACCTGAATTGCTTGCTCTCCAGATTTATTAGGTAATAAGCCGACCGTCGTGAACGTGTCAGGTTGAACAGCCACATCACCGAGGCGTTCCCCCATTTCCAAAGCCAGCTGACAGTACTCAGCAGCCTTATCGGGCAAACCGCTGAAAAAATAAGACCGGCCAACCTGGTGCAGGAGATGAGCTTTGGCTGGACTTTCGACTAACCTATGTGTCAAGGATAATGCCTGGTGGGCAAACTGCATAGCCTGTTGAGGGTAGTGGGGATTAGAGGCACGCATCGCCAGGGTATAAATTCGGGCTAAGCCTGGCACATCATGCTGCTTACGGCATACCTGGATTGCCTGTTCCCATTGCTCGATAGCTTTCTGATAAGAACCCTGGCGAGAAAAAACTCGCCCTAGTCCGGTCAAAATTTGCGCCTTGAGAGTCTCGGTTGGTTTTAAGTTCAACGCTCTCAGGTAATAATCTCGAGCTTCACGGTTGGAGTAATTGGATAAAGCCAGGTCAGCAGTCTGAGTGAGGATACCGGCTGCCTCTTCAACCCGTCCAGCCAGCTCCAGATGTTCAGCGACCAATCCTAAAAATTCTCCCGCTCGCGGTTGGCTATTCGAAAGCAGCCAATCTGCCACCAACCCATGGTAGGTCTTACGCTCTCTCACCAGCACGGAGTTATAAGTCACCTCCCGCAGCACATCGTTTTTGAAGGCATATTCCTGAGCGCCTGCAATTACAGAATCTTCCCGGCGGAAAACCATCTCCTTGGCTCGCAAACTTTCGAACAACTCGTTGAAACTGTCAAAACTCGATGCCCCATTACTGTTTGCATGCAAAAAGTGGACTGCTTGATCCCAAAAGACTCGCCCAACGACAGAGGCTTGCTGGATAATACGCCTCTCATCAGCCTGCAAGCTGTCAAGGCGAGCCTGCAAAACACCGGTTAGAGTCGCAGGAACCTGGATCTGGGTGAGTGTGTCTTCCATCACCTGCCAGCGTTCGCCGTCTTCAGAACCAAGCGCATGCCTGACGATCACATCCTGCTCGATGAGCATCTTGATCATTTCTTCGATATAGAAGGGGTTGCCTTCAGCTGCTTGGAGTATCAGATCCCGCAGATCTGGCGGTACCTCATCGACATACTGCAAGATCTCCTCCACCAGCTGGCGGCTCTCCCGTTTGGACAGTGGTTTCAGTTCTAGTTTTTGATAGTACTCCTGGCCCTCCCCCCAAAAAGGCCGGCTTTCATATAGGTTGGGCCTCGTCAGGCAGACCAGCACGAGAGGGTGTTCGGCAGCCAATCTTCCCAGATCTTTGATCGCATCCAAGGAGCTGTCGTCTGCCCAATGGATATCTTCCAGGAAGAGCACAACCGGCGCCTGCCGACTGGCAGCTTTGAAATATTCCCGCAGGCTGATCAAACCTCGATTGCGAAGCGCTTGAGGATCTTCAAGTAGCCCTTGCAGAAAGGGACTGTCATAAATACCAAACCCCAAGAGATGTCCAATGAAATGAGCGTGATCTTTGCCTTTATCCATACCATTCTGCAGTTCGGATGCACTAGATTCTAAAGATAATGTCTGCCTTCCAAAAGAGACTGGTGGCGCAGCCATTGCCTTCGCCACCTCCTGCTCGAATTTCGCGCATACCACCCCTGGCGGGTCACTGTCCTGTATTTGGAAGCGGTATGCGAACAGGTTGCGCAACAGCGCGTAGGGTACATGCTGGCTTTCCAATTTAGCCTGACCATGGTAGAGCTGCACGTCAGCTGGCAAGAATTCGATCCAGTTTTGAAATTCGATCAATAAGCGCGATTTACCAATACCCGCTTCGCCGCTAACTGTGACTACCTGACCTTCCCCCTCTTCGATGGCATTCATCAGGGCATCTTGAAGATAGATGAGCTCAGATTGACGTCCCACCATGCGGGTCACTACCCCCTCCACCCCTCGATTGGTTGCGCGCAGCGAACGCGGTTTAGGCCGTTTTACCAGATAGACCGGCACCGGCTCCTCAAACCCCTTCGCCTGGATGGGTGGCAGTAACTCCAAGTCGAAGATGCCGCGCACATGCTGATAGGTGAAATGCGAGATCAGCAACCCACCAGGCGGCGCGGCGCTCTCCAGGCGGGCAGCCAGGTTGACCGCCTGCCCCATGACCGTGTCCTGCGCTTCGGTTTCTCCGCCAATTGCCACCAACCCGGTGTTGACCCCTACCCGCACCTGAAAAGACTCAATTCCATGCTGGACTTGCAGCTCTCGGGCGAGCTGCGTGGCTGTCTCCAATATCCCTAATCCCGCCCGCACAGCTTGCTCCGGATCGTTTTCCTGTGCCACTGGAACACCGAAGACCGCCTTGAAGCCATCCCCCTGGTAGCGAGTGATGCGACCGCCAAACTTCTCCACAGGCTGCGACAGGCGATTCAAAATCCTGTCCATCATCTCCAGGACTTCATCCGCTTCCAGGTGCTGACCCAGGCGCGTCGATGCAACCACGTCAGCGAACAGGATTGTAGCTAATTTTCGCTGCTGCTGTGGGGTTTCTAAACGGCTTTGCAGTTCAGCCAGCTGTTTTCGCGAAGCCTGGATCAGCGGCTCTACAACCGTGTCCCCCAGGATCTCTCGCTGAGATTCCAAAGCGACGAGCGCTTCTTGTAACCTGGTAATTTCCTGGTGGTCTGGAGTGACCATCAATTCCCTCCCGATCTGATAAAACTGAGGCTATGAGTTCACCAATTCCATCCGGCGAAACCTTTGAGACCTATATTCACTAATTGAGACCTTCATTATACAATTTATTGTAGTAAAGTTCTGTTAACAAACAGTTAATTCTGCGCCGCCTGCCTCCGGTCGAGGTATAGATAGTTAATCTGATTTAACCTACCCTTGCCAACTAACACATCTGTCAAGTGAAAAGAAGCCAGCAGCTGTGTTAGAATTCGTCAAGTTGCGTAACGGATAAATCTGAATGGTGTTTCTAGTATATGATGAAGCAAGCAGGAAAAACCCTGCAAGCCATCTCAATTACAATCACTCCGGGTGTGTCTTCCGGAATAAATTTTTTAGGAGGTTTTTCCAATGACTGAACAATTTACCGATACCGAAGTAACCAGTGATGACAAGCTTTGGTCTGCACTTGCGTATCCCCTCTCTCCCATCATACCGATCATTTTACTGCTGATGGAGGACAAGAAGAGCCGCCCATTCATCCGCTATCATACCTACCAGGCATTGGTTATTGGAATAGTCCTGATCATACTTGTCGGTATTTTATCCGTCCCAACGTTCGGATGCATCAGTGTGCTGTGGTTCATCACCCTGTATTGGGCATATAAAGCCTACCAGGGTGAGATGTTCGAAATACCAGTGGTGACGAATTTCGTCCGCAATCAAGGTTGGGTTTGATCTTAACAACCTTATAATAATATAGCCTCCCTCTTTAGGAGGCTATATTACTGTACATATATCCCGACTGCCCGTGGAGGGGGCAGCAGCCCTTCTGAACGACCATGATTTGGAGGAACTTGCTGTCACCCCCCAAATCTGGCGTATTATTCCTTATTGTATAGGTGAATCAAATAAGATCATAAAACCGAGTGTTTTGTCTTATGTGATGCGCAATATTGAAAGCGGTTTAAACGGA
>JACUUU010000167.1 GCA_014859065.1 Anaerolineales bacterium | reverse complement strand
TGCGATCGTGGCGCGTCTCGACATGGCGGTGAGCAACCTGCCGATCTTTCCTATTTCAGCCATCAACGATGTGGACACCGCCTGGCAGGCATTGGTCTACGGGCTGTCCGACCCAGCGGTAGAAATGCCGCCACTGCAGCCCATCATGCCTACGCCCACTCCTGAACCTGAGGAAGAAGAGGCATCCGAAGCTGAGGAAGAAGGGGAACCTGAAGCTGAGGGAGAAGAAGAACCTGATGAAGCTGAGGGTGAAGAAGAACCTGAAGCTGAGGAAGAGGATTAGTCGATTAGCACTATTTAGAAGGGGTAGTCCATTTATGACCTGAGTTCACCGAAAATTAAACGCGTGATCAGCGAGGGGTTTATAACTGCACTGATTGCAGACGAGTTTATTTATAAAGGGCAGGTATACAAATTGGTCGGTATCGAAGGTGATGGGTTGGCGGAGCCGTAGCAATTTGGTATGCAGCCAGAGATGATCCACACAGCTTAACGTGATTATATTTGGTTGAAAATATTCAAGTGATCGGCTGCCTTATTTCTGTCTTGTAGTTGACAAAAAAGTAAGATCATTATAAAATTAGGTTGATTGATTATACAAACATCTTGTTTTTTCGAGGTTCAAATGCAAACAACGGTGTCAGTGCGCGGTCAAACTGTGATACCGCGAGAAATTCGTAAAAAGTTGGATATCACCCCAGCGACACGCTTAGAATGGATGGTCAAAAATGGCGTAATTATCGTCTTGCCATTGCCTCCCGATCCAGTCCGATCTTCAGTAGGGATTCTCAAAGGACGTGGAGTTTCGACTAAAGACTTATTGACCGAACGCAAAATTGATAGAGAGAAAGGCTAATGTCCACTTTTGTCTTGGACACATCGGCAGTCATCACAATCTTGAACCAAGAGGATGGCTGGGATTTAGTATATCCATTGTTTGACGAATCTAAAAAAAACCAAGCTGTCTTATACTTGCCTTTTATGGTGCTCATGGAACTTGAATACCTGCTACTACGCAAAGTGAGCGCTGAAGAGACCATGGTGATCATGTCAATGGTGATATCGTGGCCCATCCAAATCGTTGAGTCTTCATCAGAATGGCGACATCAAGCTGCAATGATCAAGTCAGACACCGCTCTCTCTGTAGCGGATGCCTGGATTGCATCCCTGGCTCAACTGCACTCAGCTGAATTAGTGCATAAGGACCCTGAATACGAGCAGATATCAAATCTTCGATTGTTGACACTGCCGTATAAGTAAGATGTGTTCATGTTCTATGGGTGAGTGACCTAAAAAATGCAGTTACAGGGTGTGCCTGTTTCAATACCCTCCTGGCAGATTGGTATAGCTGAAACACTCCGAAATTCAGCACTGTTACTCGCGGCACGCTTTTTCATACTGTTATTTAGAGATTGGGCAGGCTTAAAGGTGGGTACACTTAAGACGTGAAGTCCTTTACAATAAACTGTACCGGATAAACAAATGGGGGGTAGGGAATAACTGCAGGATATAATATTCTCATGAGATTAGTGCGGAGATTGCAAGCATTAATCCTGGCAGTCGTTTCGCAATTAATGGGATACACCAATCCCATGTCAGAGGTGAGCTGCCTTGTTCCAGGTATCAATTCAGATAAAGCCCTCATGTCAATGTAATACTTTTGCAGGTTAAGCGAATTAACCATTAAATGCTGACCGAAATGAAGCTACCCAACATCCTTCTCCAAGATGAAGACCAGCTGGCTGAGAGGGCGGCTGAATCACCGGCTGCCTTTGGCGAGCTCTACCAGCGCAGCTACGACCGCATCTATAACTATGTGCGCTACCGCGTCAACGACCGAGAGACAGCCGAAGACCTCAGTGCCCAAGTCTTTGAACAGCTGTTGGTGCACATTGGTAATTACGATCCGGATAAAGCCCCGTTCGAAGCCTGGTTGTTTGGTTTTGCTCGCAATATCGTCAACCGCCACTATCGTGCTGAGCAGCGGCGGCGTTGGTTATCCCTGGATTCAATCCGTGGTTTGCGAGACAAAGGTGAAGATATTGAGAAACAGGTGATCCAATCCGAAACGGAAACCAAATTGCTGCAGGCATTGAAGACTCTCGACAAGCGGCAACGTGACTTGTTGGGTCTAAAATTCGCAGCCAGGCTAACCAACCGGCAGATCGCCGCGCTGACCGGTTTGAGTGAGAGCAATGTGGGTGTCATACTTTTCCGGACAATCCATCGTCTGCGTGAGGAATTAAGCCGGCAGGGAGAGATGGTTGGCAATAATCCCGATGAGGAGCAAACTTATGAAAGAGCATAAGCGTATCGAGAAATTCTTCCATGAACTCGAGCGGTTGCTCTCCGGTGAGGAAGTATCCCAGCCAAGTGATCTATCGCCTGGTGACCTTGAGGCGCTGGTTGTGGCACAAACATTGGGGCAGGTGGACTTCAGCAGCGAGAGTCAGAGTAAAGCCGCGCTGTATTCGCGTTTGCTGGCGCAAGCCTCCGCCCCAAAATTTAAACCAGCCCCACGACGCAGATTGGGGGGCAGCATTTCCTGGGAGGCTGCCTGGCGGACAGCGGTATGGGCAGCTTTGGGATTGGCTTTGATAATCGTGATGGTTTGGGGCATTAACAATCTGATCCCTGGTTTCGGTCAAGATCCAGCCCGGGGTGACGAGATTCCGGTTGTACAGCCTACCCTCACACCGCAAGCATCAGTTACCCCGTCTGCAACCCTTGAACCCACTCCTGCCCGTACACCTACTCCGGAGGAGGTGGTGCTGACTTACTGCCAGCAGCTGCTGGAGAGCTACCAGCCTGCCGCGGGTATGCAGATGTACTGCGATGAGAATTTCGATTTTGCTTTCGAATATCCTCAGGATTGGCGCATCGAGCCGGTCCAGAGGACGGCTAGATCCACAATCCAGAGGTTTATCAGCCCTGACCGCACCAACTTCATCCGCGTGGACACATTTCGCAGCATCGCCCCTTTAGAAGAGGAAGTCGAAAGCTTTTATTTCTATGAAGGGCGCCTGTTCCCAGAGAAGGATTACCAGCCCATGGTGATTGGGGGAGAAGCAGCTTATGGATTTGCAAACCTGTGGGTGCAGTATATCAGTGGGGTAGTGATCTTCTTCGAGCACGCGAACGGCTACTCCGTCATGGAGCTGCCGGCGTACTCTGAAGAGGCTTTGGATGTCACCTGGCAGATCGCAAGCTCGATCCAAGTGCCCGGGACAACGCCTGAGGAGAACATTATTTCGGATGAACTGGTTGCCGACTCTTACCTGCTGGTCGAGCTGGCTTCTGTCACAGCTGAGCCTCCTACGGCGACTCCAGCAACCCCTACTGCAACACCTGAGCCGGCAGTGGCGCCTATCCGCCAATATGAAGGTTGGGAAATCATCGGTTATCTCACTTGCAATCAAATGGAAATGTACGGCTGGGTGTGGAATTGGGCTAGTTCTGGGGAATATGAATCAACAACCCCCTTGTTCGGAGTCGACAGACCAGTAATTTACCTGCCTGAAGTACAAGAAGTCTGTCCGGATTTTTCCATCCTACCAGCTATTTATGCTTACGACGAATGGGAAATCATTGGGTTCTTAACCTGCAGTGAATTGGAGCAGTATGATTGGGTCTGGACCACCCGAGAAGTTGGTTGGTATTATTCAACCACCCCCTTATTTGGCGAGGAAAAGCCTAGAATAAATATTCATTATGGATGGTCCTGCCCGTTTTCACCGCAGCCCCCAGTTCGAGATCCTGACAGCCATGAGATCATCGGCTTTTTAACCTGCAGCCAGATGGCAGAATATGAGTGGGTAGAGATCCCAGATGGTTCTGGGTTCTACGAGAGTACCACACCTATATTTGGGGTGGAGTCACCGGTGATCATGCGTCAGGAGGTGTTTCTGTTGTGTAATTTCCCTGCACCTTAAGGTTACCTTTGTGGATGATGCCAGAAAAATTTCTGGCAGGATGGGATCATAACATGCTCTGCAATATCATGGATGCCTGTGAGACAAAGGTGGTTTATATGTACAAGAATATAGATATAAAATGATATTGATCGTGATGGTCCTTTCGCTTCTAGCAGCTTGTGTACCGGCTGGACCAGAAGCAACATTGACCCCTGCGCCCACAACAACCGCAACCAGCACAGCCACGCAAACCCCTACAACGGATCCAGTCACTGTGGCGCCTCTGGTAACGCCTGCAGTATCAACTGCAACACCAGTTCCGGAAATGGCACCTATCCGTCAATATCAAGGGATGGAAATCATCAGCGTTTATGATTTGGTTGGATATGTTGATGACGTGAAGGTTGTTGGCAAACACGCTTACATTGTTGGAAATGGATCAGGTTTGCAAATTGTTGATATCTCCAACCCGGAAAGGCCAAGTATTGTGGGAATTTGTGACTTACCAGGAAAACCCATAAGACTAGCAGTTGCTGGGAACTACGCTTATGTGGCTGCATATGATGCAGGCATGAGAGTTGTTGACATCTCGGATCCAGCAGTGCCTAAGGAGGTAGGTTCTTAAGAATCCCCAAATCCTGTTTTTGATGTGGATGTATCTGAGGATTACGCATATGTGGCTGCAAAAGGCATGCGTGTGTATGGGGTGCCTTTGCAGGGTGATCCGATCGTGATCTCGGGCGAGTCTGATGCAGTAACGCTGGGTGTTTTAATGTTCTTGATGGAAATGCCGGCGTATGCGTCATTACGGGAGAAGCTTGGTCTGGGACGCGATTCACAGGTCATGTTGATCAATTCAGAACATAATACTGACCCTGATGATTTTCGGCGGGTTGTGTGGGAGGGGGGAGATCCAGTGCCGCTGGAATACCGGAGTGTTCGTCATGTAGGCGGTATTGAAAACCGCGTTTAAGTTGGATTGACAGATGGGGATAACCAGCACCGTTGCTATTTAATTTTGGATGGGGCTGGCGAACTGCATAGAGAATCTCTGGTATTTTCTGTGAGGTCGCCAGTCTAATTATTGGGGAAAAAAGAACCCCAGGCATTTAGTTAGAAGGTTTTCTTGCTTTTCCGGCTGAGGTTTTGAGTGTAAAATAGATAAATAGTCCACCAAAATAATGGTTAGGTTGACCTGCCAGTTTTTCAAGAACTGAATATGGCTGGCTAATTTGCCTGGTTGACAGGGTTCACTGGGTCGATTTGAATTCTGGGCTGATAAATAACAATTCTGGTGTGTCAGAAACCCCAAGTTCATATTGGCGCTTAATAAAAAGGGAGAAATCATCATGTTTAAAAAACGGATCAACCGAACAATAAGCCAGTCGATGCGTGTGATACTGGCAGCCAGCCTGATAGCAGGAGTGGTGTTGGCAGCCTTGCCACCGAACCCGGCACAAGCTCAATCTGCAGATGATGGTTTCAACCCAGGAGCAAATGGCAATATCTACGCGCTGGTAGTGCAACCTGACGGCAAGATCCTGTGGGCGATGGTGCAGCACAGCCCTATTTGGGTGATCGGGCTGCAGTTTATCTTGCCTGGAGGGTAGAGGCGATAACTTCCTGGAAAGAGCAAATCTCAGGGTGGATTGGACATACAAGGTGCTCAAGAAATCAGCAATTTAACCGGACTTGGTGATGGGAAGGCGGAAACTGCAGCAAATCATTGGAAATTGCTACCAATGTCTTGGTAGCCATACCCGAAACGGGTATCGAACCACAACCGGTGAGGCGGGTCCTAATGCGCGAGATTACCAGCATGTATGCTTATGGTGTCCGTCAACGGAAGGTAGTGTGGATGCAGATGGGTGAAAACTTGCTTATATAAAGCGAGGTAAAATTAAATATTATCTGTCAGGCATACATTGAATAGAGGTGGAAAGGAGGTCGCCATGCCACCCGATCTTTGGTCTCTATACGAACTAATGTTGCGAAGCCGTTTGTTTGAAGAAGCTATTGCACAACTTTGGCACGATGGCTTGATCTCAGGTGAGATGCACATGGGGACGGGTGAGGAAGCCATCATCGCTGGGGTTGTCGATCATTTAGTTGACGGAGATGCTTTAGCGCTCGACCACCGCGGCAGCGCAGCGATGCTGATGCGCGGGGTGGATCCAATCCTGATTTTACGAGAGTTGCTCGGTTTTCCAGATGGGTTATGTGCTGGAGATGGTGGGCATATGCACCTATTCTCAAAGGATCACCTGGCAGCCGCTTCTGGGATTGTTGGTGCAACCGGCCCGGCTGCAGCTGGTTTTGGGTTAGCAGCTCAACAACTAAGACCAGGCACGGTGGCAGTGGCTTTCTTTGGGGAGGGGACCATGAATCAAGGCATGCTGATGGAAGCGTTGAACCTGGCCAAAACCTGGAATTTACCGGTGGTGTTTATCTGCAAAGATGACGATTGGTCAATTTCCACAAAATCTACACAAGCGACTGGCACGGGCATAGCTGAAAGGGCAGGCGGGTTTGGCATCCATACGGAACAGGTTGATGGTCGCTACGTCTCGCAGGTATGGGAGGCAGCCAATCATGCCATCGAACGCGCCCGCTCGAACCATGGTCCGACTTTCTTGCATGCCTATTGCGCCCATTTGGAGGGCCATTTTTTAGGGCTAAAATTGATCAGAATAGTGCGAGACCCTGTGCGAGAAATGCCGGAGGTAGCCATCCCCCTCACCAAATCCTTGCTCGATATCCATGGGGCTTCCATTCGAGAACGCCTGACAGGTCTAAAAATCGTGCTTGGTGGGTTTATGGCAGTTATGCGTGATCAACGTCAGATGCCAAAAAATGATCCATTGCCATTGGCGCGGGCTAACTTGATCTCTGAACCGGCACGTTTAGAAAAACTCGAAGACCAGGTGATGCAAGAGGTGAGGGACGCTATACAGGCTGCCCTGTCGGAGGTGGTAGCATGAGAGAGATGAGGTTTAGCGCAGCTATTGATGACGCCCTGGGGCAAGCCATGGCACAAGACCAACACATCATCATCTATGGAGAGGACACTCAGTTAATCCGCCGTGACCTGTTAGTGCGTTTTGGCCCTAAACGAGTACGGGAGGCTCCCATCAGCGAAAGCGCTTTTCTTGGAGCAGGCGTAACAGCTGCAATGGCTGGGTTGCGTCCCGTGGTTGAAATTTATATGGTGGATTTTCTGGGGGTGTGCATGGACGCATTGTTAAACCATGCAGCCAAGATTGAAGCATTTTCAGGGGGTAAATGGACGACTCCTTTGGTGGTACGCGCTGGTTGCGGTGGGGGGTATGGCGATGGAGGGCAACACGGACAATCCCTGTGGGGTTGGCTGGCGCACATTCCCGGGTTGGCGGTGGTGGTGCCTTCCACACCGGCTGATGCGGGTGGTTTGATGTTGGCTGCCCTACAACATGCTGGTCCGGTGGTTTTCCTGGAACACAAACTATTGTCAGAGATCTGGTTGGAGTTCTTGGGCTCGGGAGGCAGACGAACGGTTCATTTTGACGTCCCAGCGGAGGGGGCCAGCGGGGCTGTTCCGGAACGGTGGGTAGCAATCCCCCTCGGGCAAGCT
>JACUUU010000166.1 GCA_014859065.1 Anaerolineales bacterium | reverse complement strand
ACTTGATCGTACCGGTAGCCCTGGAGCAGGGATCTAAGTTCGCTATTCGCGAAGGCGGCTTAACCGTTGGCGCCGGTGTGATCACGAAAATTCTTGAGTAAAGGAGTAGCAATGATGCTGGTTGCAGCATCTTGTTAGAAGTAGGTAGTTATGGCTTCCAAGAAAGACGTTCGCCCAGTGATTACGATGGCATGTACTATTTGTCGTGAGCGTAATTACACCTCTGAAAAAAACCGCCGCAACGATCCGGGCAGACTCGAGTTGAACAAATACTGCCCACGGTGCAGACAACATACGCTTCATCGTGAGACTAAATAAAACTGAAGTAGTGAAAGGATATCCAGAAGATAAGCTGGAAATTTAATCATACTGCAGCGTAAAACGAGATATAATAGGTAAGGGTAAATTGGCTAGCGGTAGTCGATAAGCCTACCAAACTCTGCACAGGCCAGTAGCTCAATTTGGCAGAGCACTCGTCTCCAAAACGAGCGGTTGTGGGTTCAAGTCCTACCTGGCCTGCTGATAAGGGCAACGCCGCCCGTTGAGGCGGCGTTTTGCCCGTAAATTTTGAAGGAAAAACATGTTCGTATCTGAATAAGGCTATTGTTGCTTCAGATATCGAAATGATAAGGAGCTATTCGTGCCCAAAGCGATTAAGAAGGTTGCCCGTAAACAACCCAATGCGATTCAACGGTACTTCCGGGAAACGATTGGCGAATTACGCAAAGTGTCCTGGCCCACACGCCAGGAAGCCACAAATTTAACCATCGTCGTCCTGATCGTGGTAGTTATTATGAGCACGATTCTGGGTTCTCTTGACTTTATCTTTTCACGTTTCATCGCCTTAATCTTAGGGACATGAATCTGCCTTTAATATAGTAATGGGAATGCAAAGAAACGTTTTGTTCATTCACCACAGGAAATGGCTAGAATGAGTTTATCTGATTTTGACGAGCTATCAACAGAAGAACCCGAAAGCGGCGTTCCAGAAGAATCACAAACTTCTGAAGAGAACAGCAATCTGGATGTCTCTGATTTAGAACTTGACGAGCAAGTTGTATCTGAATCCGAATCCGCTGAGGAGCTGCCTTCAACAGATAGCGAAGCTGACCTGGAGGAGGATGGTCGCGCCTGGTATGTGGTGCATTGTTACTCAGGCTATGAGAACAAAGTTCGCCATAACCTAGAACAGCGCATCGAGAGTATGGGGATGAAGGATATGATATTCGACATCGTTGTCCCCACTGAAGAGGAGATTGAGGTAAAAGAAGGTCGTCGACGGACTGTGGAACGGCGAGTATTTCCCGGTTATATCCTGGTTAACATGATAATGACCGAGGAGTCCTGGTATGTTGTTCGAAACACGCCGGGTGTTACCGGCTTTGTGGGTATGGGCAACCAGCCTACTCCTCTTCGTCCAGAAGAAGTGTCGCAAATTATCAAACGGATGGAAGCCGAAGCTCCGCGCATCAAGGTTACATTCAAACCAGGTGAGAGAGTGCGAATCGTGGATGGACCATTCAATGATTTTCGGGGCACAGTTTCAGAAATCGATATGGAACGAGCTAAAGTTCGGGTAATGGTTAACTTCTTTGGTCGCGAGACACCAGTTGAGTTAGATTTTTTACAGGTCGAGAAAACATGATATATCCCCCCCCGAATTGCAGGTAACATCCAAAGAGATTCCTGCAGCGAGGGTTAAAATGAATGTGAAAGTGAGTGGGAGGGTGCTCCCAATAATCACCCGTTATAACCACAAAGGAGATATTACAAAGTGGCAAAGAAATTAAAAGCTATCGTACGATTACAGATCGAAGCAGGTAAAGCAAACCCGGCACCCCCGATCGGCCCGGCGCTAGCTGGTCACGGCATAAACCTGATGGCGTTTTGCAAAGAGTATAATGCCCGCACCGCTAACCGACCGGGTGAGATAATCCCTGCAGAAATCAGCATTTATACTGATGGGTCTTTCAACTTTATCCTGAAGACATCGCCAGCTTCTGTCCTTTTAAAGAAAGCTGCTGGGGTTGAAAAAGGTTCATCTAATGCTCCGCGTGAAAAGGTTGGCAAGGTCACGCGAACACAAATTAGAGAAATTGCTGAAATAAAGATGAAAGATTTGAACGCTATTGACATTGAAGGCGCCATGCGGCAAATCGAAGGCACTGCCCGTAATATGGGCATTGAAATTGTAGAATAAAATTATTTGCCTGTGGGAGAACGCATGAAGCGTTCGTCAACACCACAAAGGAGAATTAATGGCTGCTCACGGAAAGAAATACTTGGCTGCTGCCGAAAAAGTAGATCGAAATAAGAATTATGAGCCCAGAGAGGCTCTTGAATTGGTAAAAGGAACCTCCCATGTGAATTTTGACGCTACCGTTGAAATTCACATTCGCCTGGGGGTTGACCCTCGCCACGCTGATCAACAGGTACGTGATGTTGTGGTTTTACCTCACGGTCTTGGTAAACCCATTCGTGTTCTGGTCTTTGCTCAAGGGGAAGGAGCCACACTGGCGCGTCAGGCTGGCGCTGATTTTGTTGCTGACGATGATGAAACCATCCAAAAAATTCGAGGTGGATGGACAGATTTCGACGTAACGATCGCAACCCCAGACATGATGGGCAAAGTTGGCCGCCTGGGTAGGGTATTAGGTCCGCGTGGTTTAATGCCAAACCCGAAAGCAGGCACAGTAGTACCTGAAAATGACATCCCACGGGTTGTGGAGGAAACCAAAGCTGGGCGGGTCGAGTTTCGCATTGACAAGACTGCAAACCTACACATCCCAGTCGGAAAAGTCTCATTCGAAACGAACAAGCTCTACGAAAACATGGCTGCGCTTATGGAAGCTATCAGGAAGGCACGCCCAGCAGCCACCAAAGGAACTTACATCCGCCGGGTTACAGTGACTTCTACAATGGGACCTGGAATCAGAGTGGACCCTTCTCAAGCTCAAGCAATGGAGGCTCGCGACTGATTGATCGAGGTTGTGCTGTCTGCCTCGTAATAAATGAGCGCATTCACGCCGACCACAAGCATTAGAACTATTCTTACCCCCGGCTAACGCCGGTTATTGCTTCGCCAGAGACAGCAGGTGCAGCGGACACATTGATCGATGCTTAATTTCCTGCCGAGGTGAAGACCTTTCCTGTCTTTTTCTAAGACAAATTGTACGGAAGGAAAGTCTTTGCCCGATAACTGTGTGAGGCAAAGACTTTTATATTTATGGAAAGGAGGTGAGAGGAGATTGGCGATTACAAAAGAGCAGAAAAAAGAGCTGGTTGAAACTTACCGTGATTGGTTGAACCAAAGCCAAGCTGTGATTTTGACCGAATATGTAGGTCTTACGATGAACGATATGGACACCTTACGCCACAAGATCCGCGAAATAGGCGGTGAATTTCATGTGGTTAAGAACACACTGGTCAAACTAGCATTTGAAGAAGCCGGGTTATCTGCACCTGAAGGATACTTCGAGAACAGTACCGCAATCGGGTTTGCATTCGCGGACCCGCCAGCGCTGGCAAAAACAATGATGGATTTTGCAAAAACAGCAGAGTTTCTCAAGATTAAAGGTGGTTACCTGGAGAATTCCCTCATAAAAGCTGAAGATATCAAGGCGTTAGCTGAACTGCCACCACTGCCAGTGATGCAAGCCAAATTGATGGGAACTATACTGGCTCCAGCAAGCAGACTGGTGAGAACATTGGCAGAACCCGCACGCCAAGTAGCAGCGGTATTAAAAGTGTATGCAGAAAAAGAAACATCTTCTGCCTCAACTTAGCGAGAAATCTTTACCTGCTGTGATTGGGTTATTTGTCAATAAATCTGCCGTCAATGGCACTAAAAACATCAATAGATGTAGAAAAAACTGACACCAAGACTACTGTCTATGTGCAGATAACAAATACTTGAAATAATTAAGGATTAAACATAACAAGGAGTATTGAAATGGCCGATATTAATAAATTAGTGGAAGATTTAAGTTCCCTAACTGTGCTTGAAGCTGCTGAGTTGGTGAAGCTGTTAGAGGAGAAGTGGGGGGTTTCTGCTGCTGCCCCCGTTGCAGCAGCGATTGGTCCTGTCGCTGAAGCTGCTGCCGAAACTGTTGAAGAGAAGACAGAGTTCGACGTAATCATCAAAGAAACAGGCCCAAAGAAGATCGAAGTAATCAAGACTATTCGCCAGCTAACCAACCTGGGGCTGAAAGAGGCGAAGGAATTGGCCGAATCTACCGGCGCGAAAGTTTTAGAAGCGGTCAGCAAGGAAGTTGCTACAGATGCAAAGTCCAAGTTGGAAGCTGCTGGCGCGGTCGTAGACGTCGCCTAATACGCAATAGTCAGGATTGGATAAAAAAGGTCACCTTCGACGGTGACCTTTTTTATCTGTCCAGCCTGTGGTATATTTTTATTAATAATTAATAATACTATTAACATGACTTGAACTCTATGAGCCATTAATAGATAGAAGATTGGAGGGCGTATGAGCGCACGAATACTTGTTATTGAAGATGATGAAGCTATATTGAAATTCTTACGCCGTGGACTAGCCTACGAGGGTTATCAGGTGGATACCGCAATTGATGGCGTGTCAGCCTTGGCGATAGCCAGGGACAATCCGCCCGATTTGGTCGTATTAGACCTGATGCTCCCCGGGATGGATGGACTTGAAGTTTGCCGACGTTTACGTACCGGAGGAGCGGTTCCGATCATAATACTTACCGCAAAGGATGCGGTAAACGATCGTGTTTTAGGTCTTGACATGGGCGCAGATGATTACATGGTAAAACCTTTTAATTTGGATGAACTATTGGCAAGGATCCGTGCATTGCTACGTCGAGCTCAGCCAAGCAGGCCTCAAGTCCTCCGCTTTGCCGACCTTTCTCTTGACACAGGTACTCGCCAGGCGCATCGAGGTGAACGCACAATCCCTCTAACCGCAAAAGAGTATGATCTGTTGGAATTGTTTTTGAGGAATCCGCGCCAGGTATTGACTCGTGATATGATCTTTGACCGCGTTTGGGGGTATGATTTTGGCGGCGAGAGCAATATCATAGAAGTGTACATCAGATATTTACGCCAAAAACTCGAAGATGGAGGAGAAAATCGACTAATCCACACAGTTCGCGGAATGGGATATGTTTTACGTGAACCGATTTAAATTGGAGACAAATGTCCCTACTCGCACGTCTGACATTACTATATACGTCCATCCTGGCAGCAATACTAGTGGCATTCGGGATGGCTGTTTATGGATTAGTCAACGTAATCCTGGTAAACCAAATCGATGAAACACTGAGACAAACTTTTACTAACGTACTCGAGGAAATCAGGATAAATGCCAGGATGGACAACACTGGCGAGTTAGACCTGAGCACTCTGCCTCCGCTAGATCCCACCACAGATGTATTCGCACAGATGTGGAGCCGTGATGGGCGCTTGCTGGCATCCAACATCCCCCAGCTGTTAAGCCCTCTTGACCCTGTTGGGCTCCAATCTCCGCTCCCGGTATATCGAGATTCAAGACAAGAAGAAGTTCATTTACGCGTCTTGACCGTACCACTAAAATTAGGGGAACGTCAAATCGGTACACTCCAGCTAGCCTCAAGTCTGGGGATTGTTGATGCTGCTCAAATCACATTGCTAAATGTCCTCCTGATCGGATCATTAATTTCAGTGAGTATCGCAGCGCTGGCAGGTTGGGTGAGCACACGCCGAGCACTGGCACCACTAGAGGCTGTCACTGAAACTGCCTTACAGATCACGCGAGCTGATGACCTATCTCGCCGAATATCATACAGTGGCCCAGCGGATGATGAGGTCGGTCAGCTTATCCATGCTTTCAACCAGACTTTAAGCCGATTAGAGAACTTGTTCAACACCCAACGGAGATTCCTGGCTGATGTTGGACATGAACTCCGTACTCCACTAACGGTGATTAAAGGAAATGTTGATCTGATCCGCCGAATAGGTTTTGCTGACCAGGAATCATTAGATGGGATAGAAAGCGAAGTGGACCGCCTCACCCGCCTGGTTGGTGACCTGTTGCTGTTGGCGCAAGCCGAATCAGGCAAACTACCGCTAGATCAACGGCTGGTTGAACTTGACACCCTGTTATTAGAGGCTCTCCAGCAGATGAAGGTCCTAGCTGGTGACCGATTGCATTTGAAGCTTGGCGAAATAGATCAGGTGCTGGTAGCTGGTGATCCCGATCGGCTTAAACAAGTATTAGTCAATCTGGTTGGAAATGCAATTCGGTTCACCCCACCAGGTGGGGACATACTACTATCTTTAAGCAAAAGTGATAATCAGGCAAAATTAACCATCAGTGATACTGGGCCTGGAATTCCAGCTGAAGACCTGCCACATATTTTTGAACGTTTTTACCGGGGAGAAAAATCCCGCACTCGCTCTCAGGATGGAAAGGGTTTTGGTTTGGGATTGTCAATCGCATATTGGATCATACAAAATCACCAAGGGCGGATTGATGTGGCTTCTCGCCAGGGAAAAGGGACCACCTTCTGTATCTGGTTACCGCTGGCTCAAGTGAAGTAAGCACTGAAAGAATGAATTGAGGCAGGAAAAGGGGCTGTCTACTTTCAAGCCAGCCCCTGCTCGTTTTCGGTGTTCCCTAATCTCCTCGAATCATTTACTGTCTCTACGTCTTTGTATCAGCGGCGATAACGTGCGCTGCCTGAATTTATCTCCCCTCTGGCACTCATTGCGGCAGGATGATATGTTGGATCTGGTCTGCTATTCGAACCATCCTTTTGTGACCTTGACTTCGCAGGTTGGCGGTAGCGCATGTTTTCTGCATGGTTTGGTTGGGATACCGGATTTTTGGCGCGGAAAGTCTTCGCGATTGGATCCGAACGCCGGGTTAGAGTTTTTACCTGGACTTTGTTCATAGGAGTCTCACCCTGTAAAAAAAACCTTGCTCCCATTAATGATATAGTGCCGATAATTAGAACCCGGATCAGCCAGACCATGATCGCCACGAAAACTGGGAGCACATATAAGAAAGTATCCCCTGCAATCATAGCACTGCCCAAAGATTCATGAGCCATCATAGCAACCGAAACACCCCACCAGGTAAAGATTGCGTTCATGGTAGCTGCCAGCAACCAAGCTACAAACAGGTACCATACCCCAGATAGGTGACCTGTCCGATTGCCTGAAGTGAATAGCCAGGCAATTCCAGCTGTATCAATCCCACAGAGAGCAACTGCCAGGATAATAGCCCACCGAAGACCAACAAATCCCAACTCGCCAAGCAGGTCAGATAGGGCATATTCAGTAGAGCTGTAATTAAAAATTTCAAATGCAAGCAGAGCAGCGACTAGTACCAAGCCGTATGCCACTCCTTTTTGAAGATGAAAACGTTGGGTAAAAGTACCAAATTTTTGGCTGTTTAGTTGGGTTGTAGTCATTTCATGCCTCCAAAAGATTTAGATGTAATAACCAGGATTCAAATGTGTGCACACTCTTGAGATTCTGCCAAAATCTCTTATAATATAGAACATTTGTTCGTTTTTGTCAAGAGGCAAATCAGTAA
>JACUUU010000480.1 GCA_014859065.1 Anaerolineales bacterium | reverse complement strand
GGAATGAGAATGTCATTCTCAGCGCAAAAAACTTGAATCTGCGCTTCAATATTTTGCCTTTCGTGTTCAAACATGATGATAACCTGCTGAGCGGGGTAGGATGATGGAAGCGATTATAACATGCTGTCCAACATAGCCGAACGCCCGCATTGGATGCGAATGAGAAAAGCGGAAGCAAATATGCTCCCGCTGTCAATATGCTTGATTATCGTCCGGAGCTATTGTTCGGCGATCTCTTTTTCCAGCTGAGTGAGTTTCTTCATTAATCGACTTTTCCGCCGGGCAGCATTATTCTTGTGGATGATGTCTTTCTCGGCGGCTTTGTCTAATGCGCTGATTGCTTCCAGAGTAGCAGCACGCGCTTCTTCCAGGTTATTGGTTTCAATATTCTGGTGAGCATTGCGAATGAATGCGCGCGCCCGCCCTTTGAAGAATCGGTTTCGCAGGCGACGTTTTTCGTTTTGTTTGTTACGCTTAATTGCAGACTTTGTATTTGCCAATTGTGTTCCTCCAAATCTTCACCAAATTCACGAACAATTATTTTACATCAGGCGACAAGATTTGTCTAGCAAAGATCATCGCCGATTTATAATCATTATTGAGATATCAGGTACTCTCGGCTTGGTTGCTAAGATTGGTTAAATCCTTATTATTCTCCATCAAATTTCTGACAGCTATCAGGGCACGATGCTGTAAAATACGCACAGCACCAACTGAGCGGTCCATTGCTTTGGCGGTTTCATCAGGGGAAAGCTCACTCAGGAAGCGTAGGATGAGGACTTCCCTGTAATCGTCGCGCAGTTCATCGAGCACCTTTTTCAAGGCAGCTTGTTCGAGACTCTTGGTGGCCAAATCTTCCGGGTTATGATTGCTGTCATGCAATCCCTCACCTTCGAGCGAAACCTCGCTGGAAGGGCTGTTTATCTTGCGGTAATGATCGATGAGCGCGTTATTGGCTATCCGGAACAAAAAAGCAGTGAATGGCACCCCTTTTTCTCGATAATTTGGCAATGAACGCCACACCCGTATGAATAACTCTTCAGTAAGATCTTCTGCATCTAAGGGGTTGTTGAGGCGAGCGGCAAAGAAGCGGAAAACTGATCGGGCATGACGCTCATAAATTTCTCCGAACGCACCTGCATCACCACCCTGGGCTCTCTTTACCAGTTCAGCATCAGCAATGTTTTCCCAAGAGGGCATCGTTTTAACTCGCGCTAAATATGTAACTATAATAATACCGAATACTTCAGGTGGAGGAAGGCTGGGATAAGAATGATTCCTCCTCATCCGAATGTTGATTCATGATCGGCATGTGTAAGGGTGGAAGAAATAACTCAAGCTTCCATAGGTAAAAACTATTCTCCCACCTGGATTTTAATATTTTCTCATCCTCGCAAATTTTTAATCTGTTGTCTTTGTATCCAACAGGTCGATTAGTGTTGCTAATTCAGCATGATTACAGGATGGTACGAAAGTTCAAAGCTCCCCCATATCGATGTTCCTTAGTATTCCAGGGGAACCTCTGACGTTAATTCTAACAGAAATTTTATCATTAGCATAATTGACAGGCAGATTAATAAATAGTATGATGAGTTTACCTCCAGGCCGGCTGGGTAGCTGCGGTCTTGTAGATGCAAGATCGAGGAAAGTCCGCACTCCAAAGAGCACAGTGCCGGGTAACACCCGGGTTGGGGACCTCTGCCCTCATTAAGAGGTTCAGGACTAACCTGACGGATAGGGCCACAGAAACAAACCGCTGGGGTTTGGAAAAAGGTGGTTGAAGTTCATAATCGATCTTCAAATCTCCAAATCACTGAACTCCAGCAAGGGTGAAAAGGTGGTTTAAGAGACCACCGGCATTCGCAGCAATGCGGGTGGCCAGGTAACCCCCACTGGGAGCAAGGCCAAGCAGGGGCAAAGTTCGCATCAAGCGGGCGGGAGGCTGCTCGTTTCCCTGGTTCACATGATGAACTAATAGCCCCGGGTAGGCTGCTAGAGCGACATGGAGACATGCCGCCCAGATAGATGGCTACCCAGGTAGGTTGAAGAATGACCAACCACTGGACAGAATGCGGCTTATAGGCCGGCCGGAGGTGAAAAGCTGGGGTTCAGGGGAAATATCAAATCCGTCTCGGGTGCAGAGACAACACCTGCATCCTGACCGCCTTTTTATTAAATCTACTTCTTCACCCGCACTGCAACCTGGTGAGCAAGTTGATTGAACTGATTTGCCACCAGGCCATCTGGCTGGACCAAAATTAGCGGCTTATTATTGGTAGCGGCATAGTAGGCTTGCTCAGCAGCTGGAGGGATTCCCAAGGTCACGGATTGACCCAATAAATCCTCAACTTGACTCATCGAAAGTGACATATCAGCGCGAGCGCGATTGACCATGATTACATTCATTACCTTAGAGCTGCCATAACCCTTTTCACGCAGTTCATCGACCAATCCGCGCGTGCGTTTGATCGCCAGAGGTTGAGGGTCTGCGACCAGGAAGATTTCATCGCAAATGTCAGTGATGATTTCGTAAGCAGGATGAAAGTTTGTACCAATATCCAATATAACTAAAGGTGATGTAAATGGAAGTTGATTGAGCAGCGCTTCCATTTGATGAGTGGCGACGATTGTTTCAAGATCGCTTGAAGAATCAGACGCGAGCAGCAGGCGTACTCCAAATTGCAGCGAGATGAGCTGCTTTTCGATAGTTGAGGGGGTTATCTCGCTCACATCCATTCTCAGCAAGTTGCTCAATCCAGACGTGTTCTCGAGGTTGAGCTCCTGTCCCCAAATCCCCTGACCCGGGCGCAGCTCAGCAGCTGATACATCGGTTTTGGTAGTCTGTGCATAAGCGACTGCCAGGTTCAGCGCCAGAGTCGATACTCCTAAGCCACCTTTCGCTGCCAGAACTCCGATGGTATAACCACCTTTGGTGATCTCCTCTGAGCGAGCTTTTTTTTGCAGGATCAGGGCTTTGATATTCGCTTGCAGCTCGACTGGATGGACGGGTTTGGTAAGGTAGATATCCACACCTGCCTGGTAGCCGGCGACCTTATCTTCCACTTGCGATTTGGCTGTGAACATCAATATGGGGATCAGAGCAGTCTCGGGGTGGCGACGCAAACTTCGGGCAACTTCGTAACCATCCATATTTGGCATCATGATATCCAGTATGATCAGGTCAGGTTTTTCAAAATGGGCTTGATTAAGCGCTTGCATGCCATTCTGGGCAGAGATTACTTTATACCCCTGGCGGGTCAGCAGGTTCTCCAAAAAACCGATGGTATCGGGATCATCGTCAACGACCAGTATTTTTCCAGCCATATATGCCCTCCGGTATCAATGCTGCTCTACTTTCAGCCAGTCTAGCATAGACTGCAGTGAAATTCAAGTGCTGTAATGCAGGTGTGCAGCAAATTAAATTGATTAAGGGGATAAATTGTCCTTTGATAGAATCCTTTATTGCATAATCTTGACTTCACAAATTCGGATTTTACCTGTGAGATAATCGCCTAACATAAAAATTTTGAGGTCTTCGACCTGATAAGGAGCTGTTTGAAAATTGAACGACAATCTCTTAACATCTGCTCGACTATTGGCTGACCGACTAGAACGCCTGTCTGCGGATTCAATTTGGGCACACAGGGCCAGCGGAGTTCGTGGTTCTTTAGTTCGTCTTATCTCTGCAATTGATCAAGGAAATGAAACGGATGTCAATATTACCAGGTTGGATGATTTACTTGAGCAGGGCTTTGACATTCTTGAGAAGGCGGCTAAGGAATATTACGGGATAAAGGTAATTGGTGGTGAATAATCCATACGTCCTGACAAAGCTTACAACTTCGAAAGGTGAATTGCAAAGATTATTCTATATAATAGTAATTAGACAAAATATTTTGTTATTTCAGGTTTTGTGTAGAGGTGGTTTCATCAGGATCGATGTGGAGAGTGTGGCATGATTGAAAAAAAACAAAGAAGGAAATCTGGATTAAGGAAATTGTTCGGTTTGGGGAGTACGCCGGATGCTAGAATAATTACTGCTGCCTCGGATGGTGAAATATCTCAGGCCAGGAATACAGTGAAAGAAGATTTCCTCTCTGAGGCAGAAATATCTTTTTATCGGGTGTTAGTGAATATGTTCTCCGAGAGATTGGTTGTATTCCCAAAAGTATTCCTTCCAGATGTTGTCTCATTAATAGGATCTGCCTCCGATGAGCAATTCACCAGCATAAATCACACCGCTATCGACTTCTTGTTATGTGATCTGGATTCGCTCAAACCAGTCCTTGCTGTAACATTAGACAATGCTAATGACCCGGGGATCGAGCAGGGGAGAAAAACGGAGCTGTTGAATGATTTATTAACCGGATGCGGGTTGCCATTTGTAAGAGTGAAATCTCAGGAGTCCTACAAACCTTCTGATTTTGCTAGGACATTTAGGGAAGCTATTGAAAACACGATGGGAACCACTTTAGATACTGAGGATTAATCCCAGGTTTTGATATGGACTTAGATAAGTGCATTTTTCTGGCAAACAAATGTGATAACGGGCTTAATAGGGAAAGTGTGCATATTAAAAAAAGTCAAATTTCAAGAACGGGGGCGTTTGAGCGGTACTATTGATACTGTTGAGAGATTTATAAATTTACGACCAAATTTGTATTTCAAGTGCATTGTCCAGGATGAAAATTAATATTCGTAAGTGTCTCAAGATACCCTAGACAATATTTAAAGTGTTCTGTCAAAAAAGGTTTCTATATAATGAATCACATTTGACAGAACACTGGTTGCTCATTCCAATTATAGATTCCAATTAATCGGATAAAATACTGGTCAGGAATACTCCTGAGGGTTCAAGCTGCCATCGAAATCGATCTGTTTGGGAACAGATAGAAACAGGACTCAAACATGCTTGAAGGATACCATCCTTGAGCCTATTGTATGATCGAATGTCTCAAACATCAGTGGTATTACTTACATGCATGTGAGCAGACAGATAAGGAGGAGATCAATTGAGTACCATGAAATATGAAAAGAAGTTAGCCGCGTTTGATTTGGAGATCGCCAAATTGATCCCTGCGGATGGCTGGGATTTAAAATCCGTTAGCCCTCTCGGCATCAGCTGTGCTGCGTTGGCACTCTCAGACCAAACCTCACCCCTAAGCTGGTATGGTGTCCCTCAACTTACACAGTTAGAATGCCAGAAATTAGTGCGTGATTTGGAACGGATTGTCAGAGATGGATATACAATTATCACCTGGAACGGATGTAAATTTGACTTCCAAGTCCTGGCTCAAGAATCTGGCATGGTGCGTGAGTGTGCCAGACTTGCCAGAGACCATGTAGACCTGATGCTTATGGTTACCTTCGAAAAGGGATGGCTGCTCAGCTTGCAGAAGGCGTTAGATGGAGCGGGTTTGAAAGGTAAGTTGAAAGAAGTTAAATTGAAGGCTGGCAAAGTCATCTACAATATGGATGGCGCGATGGCGCCCCAGCTGTGGGCACAAGGAGAAGTAGATGCTGTACTGAAATATCTTTTCGAAGATGTAAAGCAGCTCTTGGAATTAGCTGCTGTAGTCGAGAGAAAAAATCGTATCCGTTGGACAAGCAGCAGCGGTCAATTACAATCTGTCAAGATTAAGAGATTGATGACCGTGCAGGAATGCCTGCAAATCGCAGAACCAGATGTGTCCTGGATGAGAAATCCCCCGCGCAGGAGCGATTTTATTGAATGGGCGCAGCCCTACTGGATCGAAACTTAACAGTTTCCCTCGTTATCAGCTAATAAAGAGGAATCGACCTGGGTGGGGATGAAATCTTTCCTGAAGACTGGAGATAAAAATGAACAAGGATGTCCTTCGTCAAACCATCATCGTGCTGCTTGTCCTGGCAACAATCGTTGTCAATGGGCTGGCGAATGCCCTGCCGCTCAATGGATTGACAACCGGCGAAATCTCAGACCGTTTTGAGGTCTATTTCGTGCCGGCAGGTTATGTGTTTTCGATCTGGGGTCTTATCTATTTGGGATTGATCGCTTATGCCATTTACCAGGCTCTGCCATCCCAGAGGCATAATCCCCGTCTGCGGTCTATTGCCGGTTTCTTCGTGCTGGCATCTTTTGCCAATATTGCCTGGCTTTTTCTTTGGCATTACGAACAATTTCCTTGGACTTTAGCAGCAATGCTCCTGCTGCTGCTGTGCTTAATCGCTATCTATCTACGCTTGGGAACAGGTCTTGGGAAAGTCCCGTTTGCGGAAACATGGTTGGTTCGCCTGCCTTTCAGCATTTATTTAGGTTGGATCAGCGTAGCCACCATAGCTAACGTGACTTCTCTGTTGGATTACTTGAATTGGGATGGTTTTGGGTTAAGCCCAGAGGCGTGGATGTTGATCATATTGGCGGTTGTAGTGGTCATTGCTGGTCTGATGAGTTTCACCCGGCGAGATATAGCTTACGTATTAGTCATCCTTTGGGCGTTGGCAGGGATAGCTATCAAGCATGTCTCAGTCGCACTGGTTTCAACCGCAACCTGGGCAACCTTCGGGCTGGTGGGGATCCTCTTTATTTACACTTTGCTCAAGCCCAAACCTGCCCTGCAATGAAATCAGATGAATTTGCGTAAGTTTTTTATCGTGCTGGGAGCCATCCTGGTCTTCATCAGCTTAGGGATCCTGATCGGTCCGTTTCTCGTGCCTATTCCACCTTTAGAGGAAGTAACCTCACAATATGAGCTGGCTGATCTCGACAGTCAGTTTGTCAAGATTGGAGATGTGGATATCCACAACAAGACCAGGGGGCAAGGTGAACCGGTCTTCGTACTGCTGCATGGTTTTGGTGCCAATCTGTATTCATGGAATGCGGTCATAGACGATTTTGGTAAATTAGGAACTGTAATCGCTTATGACCGGGTGGCATTTGGGCTGAGTGAACGACCAATGGAATGGCTGGGCGAGAACCCATACAGCGCTCAGGCAGCAGTTGCTACACTCTTTGGAATACTCGACCATTTCGGAGTAGATCGGGCAATTCTGGTTGGTAACTCAGCAGGTGGTACGGTTTCTATGGAGTTCTATCTACAATATCCTCAGCGGGTCGAGGCGCTGATCCTGGTTTCTCCGGCGGTTTATGGAGGGGGAGGAACGCCTTCCTGGATGCGCCCAATCCTGCATACACCTCAAATGCAGAGGCTAGGCCCGCTGCTTGTGCGCAGAATACAGCGTCAGGGTCAGCAGTTAATAGAGTTAGCATGGCACGATCCTTCCAAGATAGACTCCCAGACAATCGATCTATACAGAAAACCGCTGATGGCAGAAAACTGGGATAAGGCATTATGGTATTTCACAACGGCCAGTCAGCCAAATGATTTACCAGAACGATTGGAAGAATTTAGATTGCCTGCTTTGATTATTACAGGTGATGACGACCGTATCGTACCAACTGATTCATCGATACGCTTAGCTGGTGAACTGCCGGGGGCAAGTTTAGTCATTCTAGAGAATGCCGGACATTTACCTCATGAAGAGGTTCCTAGTGAATTCATGCA
>JACUUU010000165.1 GCA_014859065.1 Anaerolineales bacterium | reverse complement strand
CGTCAACCACTGCGCATACGTATACACAGTCCGCTGGCGCGGCTTTCCTGCACCTGTCACAGTCGCAGAGCGTGACCAGGCATCAGGTGCCAGTGGTTGCAACACCGCCAGCAGACCGGTACGTTGAGATGTAAAGGCTTGCAGCGAGGGCTTAAACTCCTGCTGGCGATAGTCCGTCTTCTTGATCCAGGTAGTGGGATTGACGGCCTTAAAGGTCGGCTTATCCTCGGCGAGGATCTTTTCGATGTACATGCCCCACATATCAGAACAGGCACGTAAATGAGCGAGCACACCTCTGGCGGACCATTCACCAGGCTCGGGAGGGGTTATCAATTGCGCCGGCGAGAGACCTTCAGTGAGATCGGCCAAGCGCGGTGGCATTTCTGCAAGCATGGTCAGCATCTGCCCAATGGTTAGAGGTCTATCGTACACGGTACATCTCCAGTCCTAAAGCTATTCGTTGGATTTTGCACCAGGATTAGCTCTCACCTTCCTGCATCTCAAACCGATCTGGAAGTGCTGATAGGTAACCCCACCCATCCACTTCGGGGACGGGGAGACCGAGGCTGCTGAGGATTGTGGTGATGTTGGTGCGATGCTCGATGCCGTGGTTGACTACCTGTATGAAGATGGCAAGCGCCTGGTAGTCAAAGGTATTACCGTCCTCCTGCTCATGGACAATGTGAGTGGGAGGGATGCGCTTGATGGTATCGAGGAGAGCACCAGCCACCTGGTTAGCGAAGGTGGAGACCTCAGCCAGGTTGGGTTGGTCGTCCCACTTAAACAGTGGTTGGGGGCGGCTACCCGTCAAGAGACCAATATAGTATGCTTCTGCCAGGATAATGTGCTGTAAGGTAGCGCGGATGGTACCGTAAGAGCCAGGGGCACTTGAAGCCAGCTGTTCGGAGGTAAGAACCTGGCAGGCGGCGAGGATCTGCGCATTAGCCCAGTTGTTGTAGCGGATGAACTCGACCAGGGTGGTCTCGGGATTGGTTTCCATGTTGGTGGTCTCCTGTTAGTGTTAGTCGGTTATAACCACAAATGGCTAACGAAATAATGTAGTCGTACGAGCACCTGCATTTCAAGGGAAGTCAGCAGTGCAGGTTTGAACTTTCCGGAGGGTAAAGCCGCCAGTCAGTGCTCCAGCAAACATATCATTTAGTTGGTTCATACATCAAAGGAACGCTTCAGAAAGGCAAAGGTTCTATCCCATGCCAGTCTGGCTGCCTGTGGATTGTATGCTTGTGGGCGGTCAGGTTCAAAGAACCAGTGTCCAGTTCCACTGTATCGATAGAAAGTCACCGGAAGGCCAGAACTCCTCAAAGATTCCTCCAGGCTGTCGACATTGGATTGTGGCTCAAACTCATCATCCTCGGCAAAGTGACCGAGGTAGGCTGCCTTCGAGCTACTGTAATCGCCATCCCCGCTCCCATAAAAGAGGACGACGGAATGGATGTGTTTGGGATCGGCGGCGGCGAGCTCCAGTGCATAATAAACCCCTAGAGAGAAGGCAATTACTGCCAAGCCTCCGCTAGCTTCTCCAAACCGTTGGATGAGGAACTTGACTGCATCAGCAATCTCAGACTGAGCCTGGAGATAATTGTTGTCAAGAGCTTCGCCAAGTGCTTCCGCATCTGAAATGTTATCTGCAACTTTGCCATGATACAGGTCTGGGGCAAATGCCACAAAACCAGCTTCGGCAAGCTGCTTACAAAAAGCCTTGATTGTGCCGTTCAAACCCCACCAGGCATGCAGGACCAATACAGCAGGTCCCTTGCCAGTGGGTGGGAGGGCTAAAAATCCATCGGGTTGAGGATTTGTCATGTGGACTCCTTTAGCTAATTTAGTGGGTCGTTCTACTGTGCAATTCGAATAACACTTCTTTACTAAGTAATTGGACACATTTAGTCTGTATTGCCTATTATACAATGAGATTAATAATCGTGGTTGTTCTCAGGTAACTTTCCTGAGCGATCTACAGCGGTACTGTGCGAGTTTTATTAGGTGCTCGCCACTACCCTCTTCTTGAGTTCTCCTAGATCGCTAATCACCAGCTCGATTTCTCAAATTACTGTTAGCTCACAATCACATATTAAAATGGCGAATATACCCGCCTTCTACCAACTGAACAATTACACAATAGGCTAACATCGTGTTTAGCAACCATGGAAAATCGCTGACGGGCAGAGGTCGAAAATCACTTGGTACACCAAAAGTGGTAAGCGGGAGTAACGATCAATCGACTCCCGTAAAACATGATCAAAATAGACGATCAGTATATAATTACTATTCAATAATAGTGAAAAGCAAGTCATTGATGGTCAATTCACTTTCGTTGATTGGGGCATATTATGATGAAATTACTTCGCATATTAGGCACTGTCCTGGTCACTTTCATTGGGCTGTTGACTGTCGGCTGGGTTGGTCTGCGCATCAAGCCCGGACCTTTCCCACCCTACCCACAGAAGACACCGGACCTTGATCAGGCACACATCCCAGCTGATCTGCCTCCACCAGTAGCGCGCTTCTACCGCATAATCGCCGGAGAGCAGATCCCCCGGGTTACTTCTGCGGTGATCAGTGGGCGTACCTCCCTGCGATTTTCAGGGATTACATTCCCTGCCCGCCTGCGCTTCACCCACCAAGCCAGAAAGGATTACCGCCACTACATCGAAGCCACAATCTTCGGCTTACCAATTTTGAGGGTAAACGAATACTACCTGGATGGACACAGCCGCTTGGAATTGCCGGTTGGTATCATCAAGAACGAACCTAAGGTTGACATGGCAGCCAACCTCGGGTTATGGGGTGAGTCCATCTGGTTGCCATCCATCTACATCACCGACGAACGGGTACGCTGGGAAGCTGTCGACGAAACCACTGCACGGTTGGTCGTACCATTCGGGGAGCAAGAAGATTCTTTCGCCGTCACTTTCGATCCCCACAGCGGCTTGATCCAAAGCATGCAGGCGTTGCGCTACAAACAGGCAACGGATGAAGAGAAAACTCCCTGGTTGTTGGAGGCGCTGGAGTGGGATAGGTTTAATGGCATCCTGGTGCCCTGCCTTTCTACGGTGACCTGGGAGGACGAAAACGCTCCCTGGCTGACCATTACCTTAGAGGAATTAGTCTACAACGTGGATGTCTCAAACTATATCCGCACCTCCGGACCTTAAGTTGGCAGAGGTCAATCGTCAGGTTTTAATTATTATTATTTTGAACAACAGATAAAGGCACCTGGGGATATCTTTACCCCAAATGTCAAGGAGGTCCACCATGAAGAAGATCGATCTTAAGCAGGATCTGAAGCATTTATATGCACCCTCCGCAAAGCAGATAGAAATCGTTGTTGTGCCCGAATTCCAGTTTGCAATGATCGACGGGCAGATCGAACCCGGCTTGGAACCCAACACCTCACCATCCTTCCAGCAAGCCATCGAAGCAATATACGGCATTGCCTACACCCTTAAGTTCATGTCCAAGCAACGCGAGCAAGATCCCATCGATTACACCGTCATGGCTCTGGAGGGATTATGGGATGTAGAAGAAGGGGAATTCGACATTAACCGCAAAGACAACTGGCTTTGGACCTTGATGATCATGCAACCCAAGCACATCGATGAAGACATGTTCGCACAAGCCAGGCAACACCTTCAAAAGAAAAAAGACAACCCAGCCATTGAAAAGCTGCGCCTGGAACGCTTCCACGAGGGGTTATCCATCCAGACAATGCATATTGGACCCTACTCGGAAGAACCAGCTACCGTGGTGCGAATGGAATCTTACGCTCGAGAGAATGGATATATCATGCGCGGCTGTCATCACGAGATCTACCTGGGAGATCCTCGCCGTGCCCAACCCGAGAAACTCAAAACTATCCTGCGTCATCCCGTGAATGAGGCTTCTTGATCACCCCCTCTGGCATTGGCTGCCAGCTGGATTTCGACAAACCGGTTTACAAAAACACAGGACGATTTACAGTGAGTGCATCCAGAAATGCTCACGCGAATTATTTCCAACGATAGGATTGACCGTCAGGAAGATCCAATCCTTATCGCTGAGAAACCCATACTTATTCCTGAGAAAGCTTATAATTAGCCGGGGTGGGGCAGCAACCATCATTGTCCCGATTGTCCGCCTGCAGCCGCTTTAGCGGTCTCAGCAAGCAACGAATCCACTAATATGCAGGGTTTGATCTATTATCTCTAAGACTGAAGAAAAGCAAATTTGGGAGGAACACATGGATGAAAAAGTCTTGATCGCTTATGCCAGTAAATACGGAGCAACTGCAGAGATTGCGCTTCAAATTGGTAAGGTTATTCAAGATAAAGGATTTGCGGTGGAGGTCCATTTAGTAGAGCAGGTGAAAGACCTGGCGATTTATGGGGCAATCGTGCTCGGCAGCGCTGTGTATGCTGGTCAATGGCTCAAAGGGGCTGCAAATTTTTTAACCGCCCATGAGTCCACGCTGGCAGAACGACCGCTCTGGATATTCTCCAGCGGCCCAACCGGAGAAGGCGATCCACAGGAACTGATGAAGGGCTGGCGCTTCCCCGAAAATCTCCAGCCTATCGCTGACCGCATCGCACCCCGCGATATTGCCTTTTTCAGCGGTGTGCTCGATCCAAAGAAACTCAACTTGCCGGAGAAGATGATCATCAAAGCTTTGAAAGCCCCCACCGGTGATTTCCGAGATTGGGAGTCGATCGAGGCTTGGGCTGCCTCCATCGCAGAATCTCTCCAGGCAGAGCAGAAACGCGATGCTGAGTAATCACCTACCTGAAATTTACCAACAGCACTCCTCCGGTGATTTTGTCATCCCCTTCAACCTGGAAGTAAGCCCGATGGAGCGTTTGCTGCTGATCAACATCGAACACGACCCCGACCAGGTCTATGTGGGCTTTGAACCGCAAGTATTCGATCACCCCTCCACCGGCAGCGGATTGCTGGTAATTGCCTACCGCGAGGATGGGAAAATCGACATCTACCACCAACCTGGCCTCATCCTGGCGTCGGAAAATTATGACATCGTCCGCAAAGGTTTGGACGACATGATTGAGCGGCCGTTCGAGAATTCGCATTTCGAGATCGGCGCTCAGGGGGTGGACGTGCGCTTCGCTTTCGAGGATAAACAAGGCCGCCAGATATCAGCACGCATCCGTGAGAGAAGCCGTAAACCACGCAAACCCTTTTCGTTGTTGGCGCCCTTTCCAGGCGACACCGAGAATCCCCCTTTGCTGCCGCTCGTCTTGCTGTACAGTTTCTATTTCGTGCGCAAATCTAACACCGATGTCGAAATTAAGATCGGTGAGAAATCGCACCGCCTAGACTCGCTGCCTGTCCCAATGGATGGGGCTTGGATGTACTTTACCCGCTATGCATCTGATCTGTTCCTGCTCAATTGGAACAAAGCCTACTCCGGAGCACTTGATAAGTTGGATCTCCCTGCTGAGGGTGAATTTCTCCACCAAGGGGTGATTTACGACCTGGTTGAAAATTCCGGGCACCTGGAAATCAGCCGTATGCGACCCCAGAATGGCAGTCACGACGTGCAGTTCATCTTTGAACCCCCATTTCCGCACCTTACCGATTTGCGCGACGGTGTAGAAGTGCAGGGCAGCTTTACCATCTGGATGGAGGAGTCGATGGGAAAGATCGACGGTGTTTATAAATTGACCCGCAGCGGCAGCCAGGTGGAGATTGAAGTTCACCCAAGCGATGGTTGGTATCCGCGAGTTAGTAAATGGTCGCTCTGGTTCATATTTCGGGTTGCCTCCATCTTCAAGAACTGGCCTAAGACTTATCTCTGGACAGCCAGGGTAGACTTAAGCTCGGAAAATTTACCCCGGATGGAATCGAAGTGGAATAGAATCTAACCACAGACAAGAGTTTTGAGTACTATCAAGGAGCTACCTCATGGAAGAATTCATCCAATGGATCCCTTTCCTTATACCCGTCTTTCTCCTGCAGATTTTCTTGATGGTCTTCGCCCTGGCCGATCTGATCAAACGTGAGCGTACCAAAGGGCCAAAATGGATGTGGGCACTGATCATCGTATTCGTCAACATCATCGGACCGCTGGTGTACCTGTTCGTGGGTAGGGAGGAATAAATGGAAGCTATCCACATCGAAGGGCTTCACAAAGTCTTTGGACAGGTCCAGGCGCTGCGAGGATTGGACCTGACTGTCCAACAAGGCAGTATATTCGGTTTTCTCGGACCTAACGGCGCCGGCAAGACCACTACCATCCGCATCCTTACCGGTCTAGCGCGGCCAACCCAAGGTCGAGCCTGGGTTGGGGGCTATGATACCCGCATCCACGGCGGTGAGATCTCCAGGCTGGTGGGTTACCTGCCAGAAGAACCGCTCTTTTATTCCTGGATGACACCGCGTGAGTTTTTGGAGTACTCTGGTCGGCTTTTTGGATTGACAGCAGCACAGCTGAAGAAGCGTGTTCCTGAACTGCTCGATCTGGCAGGGCTCAACGCAGCTGCCAAAAGGCGTATCGGCGGTTTTTCGCGGGGAATGCGCCAACGCCTGGGGGTTGCCCAGGCGTTAATCAACCAACCGCAGATTTTGCTGCTCGATGAGCCAGCCAGCGCGCTGGACCCGGCCGGGCGCCGGGAGGTGCTCGAGCTGATCAAAGAGATGCAGGGGAATTGCACTGTGTTGATGTCCACCCACATCCTGGCTGACGTCGAGCGGGTCTGCGACCGGGTAGGCATTATCTCCAACGGACGCCTGGTGGCAGAAGCCAGCCAGGAGGAGCTGCTGCAGAGTTATGCTGTTCCAGCTTTCGAGATCGATATTGACCCCCTTTCCCAAAACGGTCTGCAAACCTGGGCTCAAAAACTGCGCGAAACCCCCTGGATAACGGATGTGGTTATCAACAACTTGTCAGCCCGGATCGTCGTCGAGGATGTGGAAACCGCCAAGCGTGAATTGCTGGCAACCACAGTTCAATCAGGGCTGATCCTCTCACGCTATGAAGTAGCCAGACCTTCCTTAGAAGATGTTTTCCTGCACCTGACCGGAGAAACCCAGTCATGAAGATCTTTTTGGTGGCCCTTTACAAAGAGCTGTTAGAACAATGGCGGTCGTACCGCTTACTCGTGGTAGTGGTTGTCCTGGGGTTGTTTGGGCTGCTCTCTCCACTTGGAGCCAAGCTGATGCCGGATATATTCCGGCTGATGCCCGGTGGGGAGGAAATTGCTGAGCTAATTCCAGAGCCTACCATAATCGATGCTGTCGATCAATACAATAAGAACCATGTCCAATTCGGTTTTATCCTGGCATTATTAATCACTATGGGTGTGGTCGTCCAGGAAAAAGAGCGTAATACAGCTGCGTTGATATTAACAAAACCGCTTTCACGCCGTTCCTTTTTGCTCGCCAAATTTTCGGCCCTGGGATTGAACTTCCTGGTGGGGACTCTCATAGCCGGCGCAGCTGCATACTACTACACCTTTCTCCTTTTCGAAGCCCCTTCCCTTTCTGGCTGGTTGTTATTGAACGCGCTCTTATGGATTTTTTTGCTCGTGCATGTAGCCATCACCTTGTTTTTCAGCACGCTTTCCCGCTCAATGGTAGCTGCCGCCGGGATGGCATTCGCCGCGCTGATCATCCTCAGCTTATTGGG
>JACUUU010000164.1 GCA_014859065.1 Anaerolineales bacterium | reverse complement strand
TCCAAACGGCACTCCTCAGCTTTATTTTCCTTGCCGACACGGGTTACTTCAATTTTGAAACGCCAGTCTTCCAGGTACCATTTTTTCAAGACTGAACCCTCCTTCCCCGGGGATTTATCTTGTTTTAGCAACCAATTTTTAATTCTTGAAATTATCGCTCTCGAGCAGGCTGAAAATTTCGCTGCTTCAATAACTAAATTTTATCAGCAAGTCTGGTAAAAGGGCTGCGATATGCTGTGTGATAAACTTAATTTATCTTAATTGATTGACTTGGGCTAACGTCTCAACATAACAGGAGATCATCTTGACTAAAGACTTTTCCATCGGCCTCCCCCGCATGCACAAAGAACCCGGTGAACGCCGGGATTTCTTGCCGAATTTTGTAGCCCGGCTTCACAAATTGGGTGCCAATCTGCTGCTAGAATACGGCTACGGCGCCGAGATGGGTTACAAACCAAGTGACTATTTCTCCACTGCGCCAACCATCAAGTTTGCTTCCCGCACTGAAATTTACCAGCAAGATTACGTCCTGGTGCTGCGGGCTCCCAGCAATGACGAGATCCGCTCGATGCACCCAGGCGCTTGCCTGATCTCCATGCTGCATTACCCTACCCGCCCACAGCGAGTCGAGTTGCTGCGCTCCCTGGATCTGGAAGCTATCTCGCTGGATTCGCTCTGCGACGATTCTGGTCGCCGCCTGGTGGAAAACCTGCGCGCGGTTGCCTGGAACGGCATGGAAGCAGCTTTCAAAACCTTGAGAGCAATTTATCCCCCGCCCGGCTTCGATGACCCTCACCGCTCTCCAATCCAGGTCACACTGCTCGGGGCAGGCGCGGTTGGCACCCATGTCCTTCAAGCCGGCATTCGCTATGGGGATGAAAAATTGCGCGCCAGATTGGCACAGGCAGGTGTGCCCGGTGTCCAGGTAACCACCGTGGATTACGACTTTACCGGGATTGAACCACTCATGACCTCCCTGCTCAAGCATACCGACATCCTGGTGGATGCTACCCAACGCCCCGACCCCACCCAGGTCGTCATTCCCAACCGCTGGATCGCTCATCTGCCAAATCATGCCGTGATTTTGGATCTGTCTGTGGACCCCTACGACTGTGCCACTGAAATCCTGTCGCTGAAAGGAATCGAGGGCATCCCTCAAGGCAACCTGGATAAGTACGTTTTTGTACCTGATGACCCATCTTTTTCAGAGATCCCCTCGTGCGCAGACAGCACTCATCGCCGCCATGTTGTCTCCTGTTATTCCTGGCCTGGCATCCACCCGCGCCAGTGCATGGAGGTATACGGGAAGCAAATCCAACCTGTAATCCGAGTCCTGATCGAGAAAGGTGGACTTAAAAACATCAAACCAAATGGGACTTTTTTTGAGCGCGCCATCGCCCAGGCGCAGCTTTCCCGCTGGTTGACTGGTAGATCCTACTCAGCCTGAGTTCAATACGAGAAATTAGATTACAGATAAGTAGAGGAGGTGGTATATGAGCATTCCCAAGACCATTGGTTTTCCCAGGATGATGAAAGAACCAGGAGAGAAACGCGTCTTTTTGCCTGAGTTTATCCAGTCACTAGCGCAACAAGGGGTGACTGTTTTTCTGGAAGAAGGCTATGGCTCTCGTAGCGGTTATACCTTCGAGGACTATAAAGTCGCCAGCAAGCATGTGCTCGAGGGCAGTCGTCAGAAGGTATTCCAACAGGATGTGGTCATCGCCCTGCGCTCTCCCCGGTTGGAAGAATATGAGCTGCTCAGCCGCGGGGCTGTCTTGGTAACCATGCTGCATTATCCCACCCGTCCCACCCGAGTTGAAACCCTAAAAAAACTGGGCATCAAATCCATCTCTCTGGACAGCATCGTCAATGATAACAATATCCGTCTGGTGGAAAATATGCGCGCAGTAGCCTGGAATGGTCTGGAGGCTGCCTTTGACCAGCTCGAACAACACTGGCCAGAGCTGCGTAAACCGGATGGAGGTGCACTGCGCACCCTGGTGCTGGGCACCGGTATGGTTGGGAAGCATGCTGCTGATGCCGCCACCAAACTCGGCAATGTCGAACGCAACAACCAGCACATCCAAGAAGGCGGGCCAGGGGCGATTGCCCTATCTGTCGGTCGCAATATCACTGCCAACGCAGCCACGATGCAGTCCCTTTTCAGCCAGGTGGATGTCTTGGTGGACGCTGCCCAGCGCCGGGATACCTCCCAACCGGTCGTACCCAATACCTGGATCGATTGGCTGCCAGCCCATTCTGTGATCACCGATCTAGCAGTCGACCCCTATTTGCTGGACGATGACCCTCCAGTAGTGCGCGGCATCGAGGGCATTCCCCAGGGCAACCTTGACAAATATGTCTTCGCTCCTGATGACCCCGACTGGGATCGTCTGGTACCGGTCCAAATCCCTTCCGAAAAGAGGCGCTGCGTGGTTTCCTGTTATTCCTGGCCGGGTATTCACCCAGAAGCGTGTATGCGCCATTACGGGCAGCAGCTCGAACCGCTGATGGAGGTCTTGCTTGAGAAAGGTTATGATCATCTTTCCCCCCAGGGTTCATATTTCGAACGCGCCTTGTACCGGGCAACCCTTAAATCCTGGCTTGAAGCCGAAGAAGTTGAATCTGCCCGCAGTCCTTCATCATCTCAAAGTTAAGCTTTCTTTCTTATAAAGCCTTCAGGTTTGAATGCCGTGCCCACCCACCACCTTCAACTCCTGCCCTACAGGCTGCCCATCCATCATCGGTAATGCCTGAGCGATCATTGTCTGCACGCGGCTATCCTGGAGGGAATCGTCAATTGCATACATTTTTCGTTCCTCGGGTTCCAACTGACGCTAAAGCAAACATCTTTGCTTCTACAATTATCGAAGCTTAATGGAGCCTACCTTAAATATTAAGGGGCTGTCTAATAAAAAGAGACAGCCCCCATTTTCCAAATTGCGATTCTTTACTGCGCAGCCAGATCGATAATACGGCCTTCGATGGTTGGGGTGATAACGCCCTGTTCGATGATGTATTCCATGACTACATCCGCCATAACTTCTCGGGTAACCCCCTGCCCATCAGCCAGCATGCTGTAGCCATCGCCACCAGCGTTGACGAAATCATTGGTAGCAAAGGTGTAAACAGTTCCGTCTGGCAGTATCGGCGTTCCATCATCTAACTCCACGGTGATAATTCGTGAGCCTGCTGGCAGGCTGGAATCGAACACAAACCTGAAACCAGAAATCTGTCCGAACCTCCCACTTGCCCCAGGGATCACTGCCACGCTGTGTTCCAGGATCTCGTAAAGTAGCGCGCCGGTGACTTCCCGCGTAACGATCGAGTTACCGAAAGGTAGCATTCCAAATACGTCGCCTACCACCAGGTCCCACGGTGGACCGGGGGCATAACCTGCATGCGGGCGGCGCAGGTTTGTGTCCACTGGCAAGTAATCCGATGGCAGAGGCGTGCGGATGCCACCGCCATTGGTGAAGCCAAGTTGAGCATCATAGTGCAATCGGATCGCGTCTGATACCAGGTTGCCAATCGCAACCTCGCCCAGTCGTTCGATATTCCCGCCGCGCGGGAAAGTATCCGTCGCTTCCCCGATGACGATATCAAAAGCTTCTGAAAGAGCTTCACGGAACGGCGCCAGCATATCTTCAATGGCTGGGTCAGGTTCCACCAGGTCGCTGAGCGGCGTGACAAACTCCACCGAGCGGTCGATCAGACGGCCATTGTGAGCATCCACTGTCAGGTGAACTCTTGAATAGGTTAACCCCTTGCTGCGGTTCTCCACCACCAGCGCATTATTGATTACCCCACTGAATAATACATCTGTGTGATCGCCCATAATCAGGTCAAAGCCACCCACGTTTTTGGCAAAATCGATCAACGGCCCCTCTGCTTCGCCGGTTACCGGATCAAAGCCGGTAACACCCAGATGGGTAATAGCCACGAAAACCTTGGCTCCTTCCTGGCGAGCCTGCGCCCTGGCTTTATTGGCAGCCGGAACCGGGTCGGTCACCTCGATCGTACCAAAGTTGCCCGGAAAGACCAGGGTCGGGGCTTCCGGATTGGTGATGCCAATCACCGCTACTTTCACCCCGCCCACTTCGAAGATTTCGTATGGTTTGACCCCGGTCAGGTTATCTTCCACATTTCTCAAATTTGCTGAAACATACTGGAAATCCGCCAGGTCAATCATCTCCTGAAGGTGGTCGATACCACGATCGAAGTTGTGGTTGCCAAAGGTGTCAACATCAAACCCCATCAGATTCATAGCCAGCACCCCCGGAACTTCGTCAAAAAAGCCCGAAAGCGGTGGGGAGGCGCCATAAGCATCTCCGGCTGTCATCGTCAAAGTATTTGGGTTTTCCAGCCGGTCCATTTGCCAGTAGGTGGAGATGGCAGCAGCTCCACCCACATCGCCCACCTCGAAGACCGACAGTGGGTCAAGCTGAGCGTGCCAGTCAGATACAGCCAGGAACTGCAGTGTTACTGGTTCCCGCGGAGCTGCCTCCGCCAGGGATAGAGGCAAAATTAGCGAAAGTACCAGGATGATGAACAGTAATTTACGGGACAGTAATTTATACATGTTTCACTCCTTTCAATGTGTTCTTATGGTTGGAATAAACAGATTGGTATTGGCTTGGTTGAATACGATATTTTACACCCGTTTTGTCCCATTGGCAACAGGACATTTTTCTCATCTGTTTCCTGACACTTATCTAAGATGTGAAAAACTGTCTGCTCAGTCAATGCTTGTCAACTGACGTTCATTTGATACAATTCAGATACAATCAGAAATGCAATACCCTGCATCCATACAATCTCGCACTGACTCAATCCTGTCTTAGATCTTAATAATTGCCCGGAGGTATGTATATGGAAGTATCCATTAGATTAAGCTCAGGTTTATCAAACTCCGTTGGGCGATCCCCCCTAACGGTCGAGGTAGAGCAAAATGCGACCGTGGGGGATTTGATCGACCATCTTTGCCAGCTCTACCCGGATCTAAGCACTCGCTTGGAGAGTGTAGTAGCCGTCATCTCTGGTCGCCATGTTGACCGCTCACAAAAACTTATCGACCGTCAGGAAGTTGCCTTGATAACCCCCATATCGGGTGGAAATTTATAAACTTATCTTGGTTAAATCCAGGATAATCTCTACAAATCGTTAAAAGGAGAATTGAAAATGGCCAGTCAGATAAACAAAGGAGTTAAGTTTGGTGCAAGCCTATCAAATTCAAACCCATCTACCGCTTCCCAGACGGTCTACGTTGACCGCTTCGTGGATGGCATCCTCGACCCCAAGCGACCGATGCTGGGGCCGGTGCGCAATGGTGGATACATCATTGCCAACACTGCCCCTGGCTGTTGGGGGCCGATGATTACTCCAGAGATTCGCGGCGGTCATGAGGTCACCATCCCGGTTGCTGTCGATGGCGCAGAAGTAGGTGACGCCATTGCCATCCACATCCAGGATATTACCGTCACGTCTATCGCCACCGCCTCTGGAAACGACACCTTCATGGATGGCCGCTTCCTGGGCGACCCCTATGTGGCTGCACGCTGCCCCGAATGTGAGACGCTGTATCCCAAGACCCGCATCGAAGGCATCGGTCAGACAGCTGTGCGCTGTGCGAACTGCGGCGCCGATGCTGCACCCTTCAACTTCACCAATGGCTACACCATCGCCTTCAACCCCAACCACGCTTCGGGGGTCACTTTGCCCCAGAGCGCTGCCGAAAACATCGCCCTTGAAGCCAAAGAATACGCCGCCCTACCAGATAACTCCATTCAGAATCCCATCCTGATCTTTGCACCCCACGACCTGGTCGGACTGGCAGCGCGTATGCGCCCCTTCATGGGGCAGTTAGGCACCACTCCAGCTGTGCGCATGCCCGATTCCCATAACGCTGGCGACTTCGGTTCGTTCTTGATCGGTGCACCCCACGAATACGCCTTGTCTGCAGATCAGCTGTCACAGCGTACGGACGGCCATTTGGATATTGACGCCGTGCGGGCTGGAGCTGTCTTGATCTGCCCGGTCAAGATCCCCGGTGGAGGCATTTACATGGGAGACATGCATGCCATGCAGGGCGATGGGGAGATTGCCGGTCACACTTGTGATGTGTCCGGCACAGTAACCCTTCAAGTTGAGGTGATTAAAGGGTTGCAGATCGATGGCCCAATCCTGTTCCCCGTTTTGGAAGACCTGCCATTTCTGGCAAAACCGCTCACTGCTGAGGAAAAAACTCGCGCTCGCAAACTGGCTGAAGTTTATGGTGTCGACCAGATCGAAGAGTCCATCCCGATCTCGGTGATCGGCAGCGGCCCAGACCTCAACGCTGCGACCGAGAATGGCCTCGAAAGGACCGCTCACCTTTTGGACATGTCAATCCCTGAGGTTAAAAACCGTGCCACCATCACTGGAGCAATCGAGATCGGTCGCCACCCTGGAATGGTCCAGGTCACATTCCGTGCCCCGGCTGACCGCCTAGAACGAAAGGGCTTGCTGCGTTTTGCCCAGCAGCTCTACAGTATCACCTGATCTCAAAGAATTAGCAATACAATCCCCCCTATCCAGCACCCATACCGAGGCTGTTCCAATGAGTGAGAACCGACTTCTGGGACAGCCTCCACACGGATTGCTGTGAAGTCAGTGATTGCGTCCTTTATACCTTCTCACCGACCCCTTCAAAAAGATCTCGTTCCACAACTCCATTGTCGTTGTTGGGATAGGCGCGCATGAACTCATCCACTCCTGTGTTCAGTCTGAAAAGCCAACGCATCAGCCCATGAGATGGCTGTAAGCCCCCCTGACTGGCATGACAGGCAGAAGCCGACTCCTTCATCACCCTCACCGGTCGATATTTAATGCGCGCGTGGACTGGAAATTCTTCCTTCGCCAGGGAATACAGGTCAACATCCCCATTTTTCCCCCAGCGCCGCGGGTCTTTACCAAACAAAGGGATCAACCGCACTGCCCACTTCAGCATTCGCCGCGAGATGGTATGGTAGTAGAGCTTTTCCGGTTGGTAAACCTCCCCTTGATGTAAATATGCTTCTGCATCTCCGGCAGCATGAAAGGCTTTCACAGTCGCCTTATGAATGGCAATGTGGTCAGGATGGCGGTAGCCCCCGATAGGATCGAAGGTGACCACCACCTGCGGTCGCAGCTGCCGGATGATACCCACGATTTTCCCAGCAACCTCATCAAGGGGGGCTTGCGCCAATGCTTGGGGATGCTGGTTGTCCGCTGATCCGGGCATACCAGAGTCGCGATAATCCAAAAAATGCACCCCGGCTAAGCCCAATTTATCGGCTGCGCAACGTAGTTCATGTTCGCGTAGCTCAGCCACAGAATTGAAACCCTTCAGGAATTCGGATGAGACATCGCCCACCTCGCCGCGGGTCGCACATACCAGGTGCACTTTCACCCCCCTGCGGGCGTACATCGCGAGTGTGCCTCCCATCCCAAAGGATTCATCATCCGGGTGGGCTAACACAGCCAGTAAAGTTTTAGGTTGGGATACAGTTTTCATCATTATAAAAAAGCCTCAGCACTCACCAAAATTTATCCACCAATAAAAAATCATTCAAATCGATGATGGTTGGTTGAGCGCGCCTTCTCAATAAACCGGCAGCGACTCATCTACTTCCTGTGCCCAGGCGTT
>JACUUU010000163.1 GCA_014859065.1 Anaerolineales bacterium | reverse complement strand
CTTGAGGTGAGGGATACTTTTGAATGCGCTTACGGGACGCCAGCCGATTTTTGCCCCACGGCGTATATGAAGATATTCCCCGCGTTGGAGACTGCCCGCTGTGGAGGTGACTGGCGCAATTTCGGGGTGCAATATCCACACGCGATGAACTTCGTCTGTCCAGACGGGGTAGTGTTGTTTAGGGTGACTGCCGAGCAGCAGCTTCCGTCAGAGGAGTCAATGAACCAGAAATGATTCCACTACACCTTTCTCTCTCCGGGTTGCTTTCCTACCGCGACGCGGTGGAGATCGATTTCAGACCCATTGACCTGGCCTGCATCTCTGGGCAAAACGGTGCGGGGAAATCATCTTTGCTGGACGCTATCACCTGGGCATTGTACGGACAGGCGCGCAAACGCGATGAGTCCTTGATCAACACGCACAGCCAGCAAGCCTGGGTCAGCCTGGTTTTTGAGTACGAAGGCAACATCTACCGTGTGCAGCGTGTCTTGCCGCGCGGTAAGACCAGCATGCTGGAGTTCCAGATACTTCAAAGCGGCTTCAATATAAGCATGGTGGACTTGGGGAGTGGTGGGAACAACCAGCCAACTATGAGCCCGGATTGGACTTCGGCGCAGATGCAGTGGAAACCCCTGAATGAACGTACCATGCGTGAAACGCAAGCTTCTATTGAACGTACCCTGCGCATGGATTATGAGACTTTCGTAAATGCCTCTTTCTTCTTGCAGGGAAAAGCTGACCAGTTTACCCAACAGAGACCTGGCGATCGCAAACGCATCCTGGGCAATATTCTGGGTCTGGAGGTGTGGGAGGAATACCGCCGGCGAACGGTCGAGCGGCGGCGAACCGTGGAAGACCAGATTGCCGGGTTAGATGGGCGTTTGCAGGAGATCATCGCAGAGCTGGGGGAGGAAACGGTCCGTAAAGTACGCCTGGAAGAGCTGCAGGTCAACCTTGAGCGCTTGACACAGGTGCGAGAATCACAGGAAGTTTCCCTGGAGAACATGCGCAAGATGGTTGCAGCTCTGGAAGAGCAATCTCGGCTGTTGGACAGCCTGACGCACCAACTGGAAGCAGCCAAAAATCGATTGGATGAACTGGAGAGCCGCCTGGATCAACGCCGGCAGGAACGCGAGACTTATACGCAAGTGATCGCTCGAGCAGTGGAGATCAAAACTGCACATGAAGCCTGGCAGGCAGCGCGCGCAGAGCTGGAGCGCTGGGATGAGATCGCCTCCCGTTTTCGGGATTATGAACACCGGCTGCAGGAACCACGCGATGAGATCAATACTGCGCGCGCCAAGTTGGAACTGGAACAAAAATCCCTACACAACCAGCAGGAAAAGGTAGAGAAGGCGCACGTCCAATTGCCAGGGTTGAAGTCTAAATTTGAGAAGACTATGGAGTTAGCCCAAAAGGCTGAGGAGCAGCTGGCGAAGAAGACTAAGCTGCAGAGTGAATTGGATAATGCGCGCGATCGGCTGGCAGAGGCGCGGGCTGAAAATCCCCGCCTCAAAGCTGAGATGCAAGAGATCAAAGAGCGCATCGAGCAGCTGGAAACCGTTGAAGGGGCAAACTGTCCTCTATGCGGAAAGCCGTTGACTGTCTCCGAGCGGCAGGAACTGGTCGCTGATCTGAAAGCCAAGGGTCAGGAGTTGGGGGATCGCTTCCGCGCCAATCGAGCTCTCCTAGCTGAAGCGGACGAGACCACCACCGGGCTGGAGAGGCAGATCCAAGCGCTCTTGACTGTGGAAGGGACGCTGCGCCAGTATGGGCGTGAAATTGACCAGTTATCCCACCAAATGCAGGTCCTGGAAAATCTGCAGGAAGAGTGGGAGCAGGTGAGTGCGCCGAGGCTGAAGCAGGTCAGCCACGCCCTGGAAGAGGAGACCTTCGCTCCACAGGCTTGGGTGCAGCTAAAAGAGATAGAGAGCCAGCTTCAGGAGATTGGTTACGATGCCGGCGCGCATGAGTCTGCCCGCCGCAGAGAGCAATCCCAGCGAGATGCCCAGGCTGAATTGATCGAGCTGGAAAAAGCCCAGTCAGCCCTGGTACCCCTGGAGCGAGAGATCGCTGACCTGGAGGCTCAAGTCCACGACCTGCGAGAGGACGTCGAGCGCCAAAAATCCGCGGCAGACCGGGCTGCGGAAGCGCTGGCTGAATCTCAAGCTCAAGCCCCCGACCTAAGCAAAGCAGAGAACGATTTGCTTCGATTGAAAGAACAGGAGAACCAACTTCGAATGGAAGTAGGAGCTGCGCGTCAAAAGGTGACTGTCTTGGAAGACTTGAAAACACGGAAAAGTTCACTCGAATCTGAACGCGAAACACACGCACACTTGGTTGGGCAGTTAAAACAGTTAGAGAGAGCATTTGGTAAAGACGGCGTGCCAGCCCTGCTGATCGAACAATCTTTACCCCAAATCGAGATGAAAGCGAATGAGATCCTTGACCGTCTCAGCGCAGGCAGCATGACTGTAGCCTTCATCACCCAATCGGCATATAAAGATAAACGCCGCGAAGACCGGAGAGAAACCCTGGAAATTGCCATCAGCGACAGTGCAGGCACCCGTGATTACGATTTATATTCGGGGGGAGAGGCTTTCCGGGTAAATTTCGCCATCCGCCTGGCGCTTTCTGAGGTGCTGGCTAAGCGGGCCGGCGCTCGGCTGCAGACGCTGGTCATTGATGAGGGGTTTGGCAGTCAAGATGCCATTGGCCGGCAGCGATTGATCGAGGCGATCAACATGGTGCGGGAAGACTTTGCCAAGATCCTGGTCATTACCCATATCGATGAACTTAAGGACGCCTTTCCGGTGCGTATCGAGGTGGAGAAAACTCCTAGAGGAAGCGTTGTAAATGTCACTTGAGGGGGATGGATTCGTTCCCGGTTTAGCTAAAAGCTGGTTCTGGTAGTTATGGAGGTGAAAGCTGGAGATAATCTGGTTAACGTCGCTTGGCTTGGTTATTGGGTTATTGTTGATCTACTGGGTTCACAACCAGTATTATATCGAAGTGGTTGTCACCCCACTCTCTTCATTTGAGGGACGACAATATCCGTTTATTTCCGTGATCGTACCAGCGCGCAATGAGGAGAACAACATTCGCCGCTGCGTTAAGGCTTTGTTAAACCAGGACTACCCGAATTTCGAAGTGATCGTAGTTGAGGACCGCTCCACGGATAGGACACCGCAAATATTAGCACAGTTACAGGCTGAAGAGCGCAAAGGCCGCCTGCTGGTGATCAGGGGAGAAGAATTACCTCCGGGTTGGGCAGGCAAACCACATGCCCTGGTGCAAGGAGCTACCGCTGCGCGGGGAGACTGGTTGTGTTTTGTGGATGCGGACACTTTTGCCTCACCCTCCCTGCTGGTGTCCACTCTAGAATCTGCTTGGAGTACGGGGGCTGATTTATTTACAATGCTGACCTACCAGGAGCTGGCAAGTTTTTGGGAGAAGGCAGTTTTACCATTGATCTTCACAGGCTTGTCAGTTGGCTTTCCCGCCCGGCGGGTAAACAATCCTGAGCTATCAGATGCCATCGCCAGCGGGCAGTTTATCCTCGTCCGCCGGGATGTATATGAAGCAACCGGCGGACACGCATCCGTGCGTGAACGCATCGATGAGGATAAAGCTTTGGCGGAACTGATCAAGGGCTCAGGCTACCGCCTGGTCCTGGCGGATGGGCGCGCCGTGGCTCGCACGCAAATGTACACCAACCTTGGTGGAATCTGGGAAGGGTTCACCAAGAACATATACCTGGGACTGCGCGACCGCCTCGGTTTACTGCTTTTTGGAGCAATTGTGGGTTTATTTGGTGCCCTGGCACTCCCGTTTTGGCTGGTTGCGGGGTTGTTTTGGTGGGGAGCGGAAGGCGGGCTGCAGCCAGGAATTGTCAGCGCTCAAGCGGTGGTCTTGTGGGTATATTTACTATTCGTGCGCGCCAGACAGGCAATCGCATTGGAGATATCACCCTGGTATGCACTGACATTGCCGTTGGGGGCATTGATTTTCACCGCTATGATGTTCACCTCGACTGTCAATGTGCTCTCGGGAAGGGGGGTGAGGTGGAAGGAGCGCGTTTACTACCAGAAAGATTAGCGCATCTTAAGAAGATCGTCACCGATCCTGGGTTACATTTGTCTATTATGATTTCGGTAGAATTAGTATAGCATCGAAACTGCAGGGTAAAAACTGAATATTTCCTGCTGTGGTCACCAAGCGACAAATTGGCAGGATTGTTCTTGAACGTACGTTGAGAGGTCATTATCCATGAAGCTTCCGATTATCACGGGGATTATCGCCATTCTGGCGGTAGCTGTAACCGCAATGTACGCTAGCGATTTTACCGCTTATCTGGGGGATAACCCCACCACATGCAATAACTGTCATGTAATGGATGCAGCTTATGAAGGTTGGTTCCATGCCGGGCACACCAATTGGGCAAAATGCAGCGACTGTCACACACCGCACCCTTTCATTCCCAAGTACTTGGTTAAAGCCGAATCGGGATACCATCATGTAACCGCGTATCTATTCGGTAATATTCCCGACGCTATTCGAGCTAAAGAGAAGTCACGCCAGGTTGTCCAGGACAACTGTGTTCGCTGCCACCTGGAGACAGTTGCTGATATCGGAGATGCTCAAATGGATGCGGAACGATATTGCTTCGAATGTCACCGTCACTCAGCTCACGGAGAACGGGGAATTTCGATCTTACCTTACAAACATGAGGAGGAGTATTAATGAAACCCAAAGCGCTCCCATTTATACTAGCAGGCATCATAGTGATCCTGGCAGCCGGGTTGATATGGGCATTAATCTATATTCGGAACATACAAACTCCCTTGCGCGGCGTTGCACCACTGATCGAAGTTGCTGCCATGGAACCGGATTCGTCCGTGTGGGGTGTCAACTTCCCCAACCAATATTCGACCTTTTTGTTGACCAGAGAAAATCAGGAACGCACCGCCTATGGGGGTTCACTGCCCTTTGATCGGTTGGAATGGAACCCCAGACTAGTCACTCTGTTTGCGGGCATGGCATTCAGCGTGGAATACAATGAGGATCGTGGTCATATGTGGAGCTTGGAGGATGTGCGTGAGATCGCGCGCACCAACGATGATTCAGCGGGAACTTGCTATTCCTGTAAATCTGCCGATAATCCGCGTCTATGGGCTGAGATGGGACCTGCAGAGTACTTCAGCACCCCGTTCGGAGAATTGGGACAGCAGATCGACCACCCCATTGGCTGCGCAAACTGCCACGAGACCGATACCATGCGCCTGATCGTCACCAACCCGGCGTTGGAAAATGCGCTCCAAGCTCAAGGTAAAGACTGGCAAAACTTCACCCGTCAGGAAATGCGCTCTGTGGTCTGTGCCAACTGCCACGTGGAATATTATTTCGAACCCGAAACAGACTTTCTGATTTTCCCCTGGCAAAACGGCACCCGCATCGAAGAGATCGCCCAATATTTCGAGGAAATTGATTTTTCAGATTATGTCCATGGCGTCTCTGGGGCGCCAATGATCAAGATGCAGCACCCCGAGTACGAAATGTACACCGCTGACAGCACACATTATCGCGCCGGGGTTGCCTGCGCTGATTGCCATATGCCCTATAAGCGCGATGGTGCCTCCAAATTCTCAGATCACAATGTGCGCAGCCCGTTATTGAATCCCCAGGCAGCCTGCGGCACCTGCCATACCGATGTTGAGTATGTCACCGGACGGGTTGGGGTTATCCAGTCTCAAGTCTTCAGCACGATGGTACTCACGGAGGAAGCCATCATTGAGGCTATATATGCTATCGAGGCGGCTGCTTCCCTGCCAGGTGTGGATGCTAGCTTTCTCGAAGAAGCTCGCTGGTTGCATCGCGAGTCACAGCTGCGCTGGGACTTCATCTCAGCTGAGAACAGCATGGGTTTCCACAACTCATCCGAAGCGCTGCGCATCCTGGCAGTCTCCATGGATTTAGCTCGCCAGGCGCAGATCAAGGCTTTATTAGCAACAGGAGAATAAGCCAGTTCCTATTAAAATGTTCCCAAATATTAGAGCCACTCTTGATGGAACACTCGAATAAGAGAAGTGATGGTACCATCCAGACCAGAGTCCATCTCTGCAGTTGAAGTATTATCTTCGGTCCCATATTTTTCTGGTTTGGATTCAAAAACCCTGCATTCGATTGCTCAGGATGCCTTACCGCGCAAGTATGACCCAGGTCAGCTGGTAATCCTGGAAGGGGAAGCGAGTGCAGGGTTATATATTATGCAGGATGGCTGGGGAAAGGTGATCAAGATCGCGGTTGATGGGCGCGAACAGATCCTGCAATTTTTAGGTCCAGGAGATACTTTCAACGCAGTCGGTGTGTTCACCGAGGCTCTCAATCCTGCCACAGTAGTCGCTTTGGAGGAATCAACAATCTGGCTCATCCGGCGAGCAGCGATGCTTGAGTTGCTGGAAAAATACCCAAAGCTGGCTCGTCAGATTATCGAGGATTTATCTGGGCGCATCCAACACTTGATAGGACTGGTTGATGATCTCTCTTTGCGGAAGTTGGAAGCCCGCATGGCACGCGTTTTGTTGGAGCATTCTAAAGGAGAGCTAATAGAAAGACATTCCTGGGCAACCCAAAACGAGATGGCTGCCCGGTTGGGTACTGTGCCGGACGTGATCAACCGCACGCTACGTAAGCTGGTCGAGGAGGGGGTGATCGAGGTCAGCCGTAAAGAAATACGCATCCTGGAACGGGCTATCCTGGAAGATAAAGCTATGCTGGCGGAGTGAATTTTATTCTTCGGTTACCAACCATTTTCTTTCTGCGAGTCCCATCGCAATAATTTTTCTATAGATTGAGCGGGGATATGAAGATGTACGCATTCATCTTCCACAGTTGCGATTAAATTGACCGGAACCAGGCGATATTCAAGGATTTCCGGCAGGCGACCCAACAGGATTGCCAAAGCATATACCTCATCATCTTGGAAGACCAGGGCAGCGACTTTTCCCAATTCCTGCCCATCAATGGAAATCACCTCCATGCCACGCCGTACTTCATGAACAGCCTGATGATGCCGATTTAAACGGATTGAACCGCTGACCATCAGTTTTTTAGCCGAACCTCTTTCTTTCTTTCCAATTGTTATTTTCATCAATTTTTTTACCTGACTTATCTACACTTAATTGACAACCACAACCGGACAATGTGCGCACTCGCTGATACGCTCATTCACGTCTTCAAGGTGCAGTGCGGTGGCTCGTTTGACTCCCTGGTACCCAACCACAACGAGGTCAGATTGTTCTTCGAGAGCAACCTGGCAGGCTCTTACCGCCGGGTGGCCGCGCTCCAGTCGGGTCTCAAAAGGTACCTCCCAGGTCTTTAATATGCTGGCCGTACGCTTCAAAATTCTTTCAGCAGCCTGTTCGAGACCGTGAAAGCCAGCCTGCGTGCCGGACCATGGCAGGGTATCGCCTGATTCTTCTGCAATATGGGTCATAGCCGGGATGGGCACCTGAATATAGATTACCAAGATTTGCGCCTCGAACTGTTGAGCAAATTCACCAGCAATCTGTGCGGCTCTTTCGGCGCTCTCGGATTGGTCAGTAATCAACAAGATTTTGCGTATCATGATTTCACCTCCAAATTACCATGAGGATAGCCTGTTTTCTGCATTGGTTATATGACTTTTGTCG
>JACUUU010000479.1 GCA_014859065.1 Anaerolineales bacterium | reverse complement strand
GTGATTCTTAATATTGAAAGCGTTTATGACAGAACACTTTAAGCATTGTCCAGGAAATCTTGAGACAAATACGAATATTAATTTTCATCCTGGACAATGCACTAGAGTGATGTAAAAGTTCCTTGGTTAACGCGCTCAGAGACTGGTAGTGGTATCGTCATCAATGATCGAAATGGGTACCTCAGTTACCTGCTTTCCCTCAATCAAGAATCCGCGATAAATCCAACCTCTTTGGTTTGGAGAGATAATCAGATTAATAATTCCAGGATAAGCTGCCTCAGCAATATCGGTTGCAGAGGGAAAAGATGGTCCTTTCGGGTGGGAGTGATAGATGGCAAGCAGCTGCCAGTCTTGTTGCTCGATACGCTCAAATGCTTTCAATTGCTCGCTTGGATCCATGCGGTAGCGCTCCAAGCTGTGATATTGGTTGCTAACCGGGATGACCTCTTCTGCCACGCCAGATAAACCAGCAATCAAGCCGCAAGCTTCCTCAGTTTTCCGACTCTCCACATCTGCCAATATTTGATCCCAGTGTTTTCGATGGAGTGTGAGTGATGTTGGGGGATTTCTCATTATTGTATCCAGACTGCTAACCCCCATATTACCAATGTCACGACAGATGGTTCGATAATTGCTTGACGAAATGGCTCTCCTTCAGCCAAGTTGACCGCCAGGGCAGTTAGCGCGTAGGCTGGGGCGAGGAGAACCAGTCCAAATGTGATCGGTTTTAATGGCCAATAGTGAAGTGCAGCCGTGATTTGGGCAATTATCACAGCCAATACTAAAGCCAATCCAAACAGCCAACGTCCCTGCAGGCGTAAATGTAGGGTTCGGAGAGCGACCAGCGCACCAGCAAACGTCATAGCAGGAAGCATGAGGAATAAACGAACTTCAGCAGAGCGTAAGGCGATTGCAAGTACCAGATAGAATGTGAATGAAATTGCCACGAGAAAAGCTGTAGCGATTGGATGACGCAGGTCATCCGGGTCTACTGCAATATATTCGGCCACTATTACCAGGATTAGTAAGGTACTGCTAATTATAAAACCAATTACCCATTGCAAACCAAAGGGTAGCTGTAGAAGGGTTACCGCAATTACCCAGGCAGTCAGGCCAGGCAGTATCAAATGTTGGTAAGTTTTCTTTGATTTTTGAGCTGGATGGTCTTGGAGCAGCCAATCACTCCCCGTTGCAGTCAATGCTGCCACTAAGAACCCGATCATGGTATTTTCATTAACCTGAACTGACAGATATAACCCCGGTAATTGAAAGCTCAATTCACGCACAGGTAAAACCACAAAGCGAGACAAACCATATGCCAAGAGGATCGTGGCCACCACTACGCTCATGCGATCGAGATCTGGAATGTTACGAGTTTGGCTCATACCTGGATTTTACCTTTCAAGTACATAATTGCCAAGTTGGGGTTGTGGGAGAAGGGAAGTTATTTGATCAGGATTTAATTGAAATTGGAATATAATTCCTTTATGGATTCCACAAACGAGTGAGGTTAGCATGCGTATCGGGATGATGGCGGAAATATATAAACCGCATATTAGTGGTGTGACCATCCATATTGCCCTAAACAAGCAGTATATGGAAAAACTTGGGCATGAGGTCTTTATTTTTACCTTTGGGCATGACGACTATAAGGATAATGAATCGAATGTTATTCGCTCCCCTGGTCTACCACTGACAGATACGGGTTTTTATCTCAATATTCGCCTGAAAACGGCCGTTCAAAAGCTGATTCAAACTATGGACGTTGTGCATGCTCATCACCCATTCTTGAGTGGTAGACTGGCAGTTCGATATTGTAAACCACTTGGAATCCCCATCGTTTTCACCAATCATACTCGTTACGATTTGTACGCCCAGGCTTATCTACCTTTGATACCTGATGTGATCGGAGAAACGTTTTTACAGGCTTATTTACCATCCTTCTTTAAATCCTGCGATCTGATAATTGCGCCATCACAAAGTATTAAGAAGATTCTGGAAAGATATGCCAATGGTTCTCATATCGAATTTGTCCCCAATGGGGTAGACATATCGCCTTTCACTCACTTTGTTGAACCATATCCTCGATCGCAGTTGGGATTTTCCGATAAAGATATCATCTTGATATATGTTGGTCGTCTAGGCCCAGAAAAGAACATCCCCTTGCTCTTACGCGCTTTTGCGGGAACCACAAAAGCATTTGACAACATCGGTTTGCTCATTTTAGGCGATGGCCCAGAACGGGAAAACCTCGAGGATCGAGTCGCTCATATGGGAATCGCTGACCGGGTGAAGTTTACCGGGTCGGTACCTTACGAAGAGATACCCCAATATTTGGTTACTGCAAACGCTTTTGTCACGGCTTCGGTTACCGAAGTACACCCCCTTACTGTTATCGAAGCCATGGCATCGGGTTTACCGGTGTTAGGAATTCAATCACCAGGAGTTGGTGATATTGTCGAAAATGGGGTAAATGGCTTGCTTGCATCCGAGGAAGATGTGGCTGCATTCACAGCGAAAATGGTCAAAATGGTTACTGACCATGAAATGCGGCAAAAATTTAGCAGACAGGCAGTGCTTACTGCCCGCGACTATGATATCCAGAGGACCTCACAACTACTCCTAGATCAATATCAACAATTAGTTTCCAAAAGGTCCTCTCGCATAATTAATCTGCGCAACCCTTTATCTTGGCTGATACAAAAGTGGAAGAAATGAGCACACCACGCCAAACCCTGGGCCGTTGGGGTGAAGAACAGGCAGCGGCATACTTGACTTCTAAAGGGTACGAGATTGTTGCCCGTAACAGCCGGACACCTTATGGTGAGATCGATTTGATTGCCTATCAGCCCAATTCCCAATCAGAGTGTGATGAGACATTAGATACTACAATCGTCTTCATTGAAGTAAAAACCCGCGCTACGAAAACTTTTGGTTTCCCTGAAGAATCAATCACGAGCCGAAAACGAGAACACATGCTGGCTGCCGCTCAATCTTACTTACAGGACCATCCTGACCTGGTGGGATGCTGGCGAATTGATGTCATCGCTGTTCAGCGTTATTCACCCAAAGGTCAGGTGGTGTTCAAACACTTCGAAAATGTCATTACCTGAAACAGCAGGATACCCAGAACGAAGCGCGCGCCCTGTTGTTGTTATCCTTGGTCCAACAGCGGTTGGGAAAACCGAGATCGCCATCCAGCTTGCAGAACGATTGGATGGCGAAATTGTCTCGGCTGATTCGCGCTTGTTTTACATGGGCATGGATATAGGTACTGCGAAGCCAACCAGAGAAGAGCGCGCGCGCGTACCTCATCATCTTGTAGACGTTGCTTCTCCTAATGAAACCTGGAGCTTAGGGCTTTTTCAGCGGAGTGCCAGCCAGGTTATCACTGGTATCCATGCGCGTGGTCGCTTACCGTTTCTGGTAGGTGGGACAGGTCAGTATCTTCGCGCAGTGATCGATGGATGGGTTGTTCCAGAGGTAAAGCCTGATTATCGTTTGAGAAAAGTCCTACAGGAATGGGCAGATGAAATTGGTGGTGAAGGCTTGCATGCCCGTTTGTCCTATATAGATCCTGATGCAGCTGCTCTCGTTGATTATCGAAATCTGAGACGGACAGTTCGAGCATTGGAGGTAATATTTAAAACCGGCTATCGTTATTCAGACCAGCGCCAGCAAAGACCTCCTCCTTACCGGGTTCTACAACTTGGCTTAAACCGCCCACGAGAGGAGTTGTACCAGCGTATCGATCAGCGCATTGAGGATATGCTTGAGGCTGGATTTGCCGACGAAGTACGCTCTCTCTTGGAGAAGGGTTATTCATCTAAATCAGCTGCATTTTCTGCTATTGGTTACCGCGAGATTGCTGCTTATATCAATGGGGATATCTCGTTAGATGAAGCTGTAGCTCAGATAAGACGGGTGACCCGCATGTTTGTTCGCCATCAAGCAAATTGGTTCAAGAAGAATGATCCCAAGATCATTTGGTTCCAGGTATGTAAAGGAACCATTGAAGAGATGGAATACGTAATCCGTAGCTGGCGAGAATGAAATACAAGTTTTTAGTAAAACAACACCATTAAATTATTGACATTCTTAGAAAATACCTCTATACTCATATCAACACTGGTTCCCTTTTTTTTGTTATATTCAGGAGGATAAGATGGACGAAAAAATCTGGCTGAAACGCTACGATGAAGGCGTGCCGCATCATATCGACTACCCATCTGTGCCATTGTTTAGCTTGCTTGGCGAAGCTGCTAAGAATTATCCGCAGTCAGCCTGTACGATTTTTAAAGGTGCCACGATTACTTACCCTGAAATGAATGGGCTCACTGACCAGTTGGCTGCCGGGCTGCATGAATTGGGGGTGAAGAAAGGCGACCGGGTGGGAATCTTTATGCCGAACACACCGCAATTTGTAATGGCATATTTTGCCATCCTCAAAGCGGGCGGAGTCGTGGTGGCGATCAATCCGCTGTATACTGCTCGAGAAATCGAACACCAGGTGAACGATGCTGGTATTGAAATAATGCTGGTGATGAGCAATTTTTATAACCTGATCAAACAGGTGCAGCCTAAGAGCAAAATCCGCCAGCTCATTGTGACCAATATCAAAGAAGCGCTGCCGCCGGTGCTTTCTTTTTTGTTTACCCTGACGAAAGAAAAGAAAGGTGGCTTTCGTGTCCAGCTTCAGGAAGGGGATCTCTGGATGCAGGACTTGATCGCAAAATACAAGCCTGAAGACAGCCCCAAGGTGGAGGTAGGCCCAGATGATAATGCCCTGTTCCAATATAGTGGCGGAACCACTGGGATATCTAAAGGCGCAATTGCCATGCACCGCAATCTGGTAGCTAACGCGCTGCAGATCCGCAGCTGGATGCCTGGGGCTGAAGATGGTAAAGAGACTGTCCTGATGGCTATTCCCTTATTTCACGTCTATGGCATGGTGGCGGGGATGCTGTTCGCTATTCGAACTGGCGCTACCATGGTGATGGTGCCCAACCCGAGAGACCTGAAAGATGTGATGACCAATATCCAGAAATATAAAGCCACTGTCTTCCCTGGTGTGCCTACTCTTTACAATGCGATCAACAATCACCCGGATGTTCTGGCGGGGAAATTTGATTTGAGCACCATCAAAGCCTGTATCTCCGGATCTGCCCCGTTGATGCGGGAGACGAAGGAAAAGTTCGAGGCGATAACGGGAGGTAAACTGGTTGAGGGCTATGGACTTTCTGAAGCACCTACAGCCACCCATTGTAACCCCTTACTTGGCGAGAATCGCACCGGGTCGATTGGCTTGCCACTTCCCGATGTGGATTGCCGCATCGTTGACCTTGATGATGGTAAAACGGTGCTGCCGGTGCGCGAGATCGGCGAGCTGGTCCTCCAGGGGCCACAGGTGATGAAGGGTTACCATAATATGCCCACCGAAACAGCGAATACCCTGCAGGATGGCTGGCTTTATACCGGCGACATCGCTTACATGGACGAAGACGGCTACTTCTACATCGTCGATCGCAAGAAAGAGCTGATCAAGCCGAGTGGCTATCAGGTTTGGCCGCGTGAGGTTGAAGAGGCCATCATGGAACACCCCAAAGTCTTGGAAGTCGGTGTGGCTGGCATCCCCGACCCCTATCGAGGGGAATCAGTTAAAGCCTGGGTGGTAGTAAAACCTGGAGAGAGCCTGTCTTCGGATGAGGTAAAAGAATGGTGTAAAGAGCGGCTGGCAAACTTTAAAGTTCCTACCGAAGTGGATTTCAGAGACGAACTACCGAAAACCACTGTTGGGAAGATCTTGCGTCGTGAGCTGGTACGCCAACATAAAGAAGCAGCTGAGTAAGTTAATCAACTGGAGCAAGAGGTACCTAAATATCTCTTGCTCCTTTATTCCCAATTTATTATGAGAGCAGCATTCTTTGATGTCGATGGCACCCTCACTACTGCGCGCGTCTGGCAAGGGTTGATGGATTATTTCCGAGTGCATAATCTCAGGCGGACGACGCATCTATTTTTCTGGTTATATCATTTCCCATTGTATTTGCTCAGGCGGATGAAGCTGATTTCAGAGGGATCTTTTCGGACACCTTGGGCTGCCCATCTGGCATGGTATTTTCGGGGCTATTCTGTTGAACATGCTGAGCAGATTTGGGAATGGGTGGTCGCCGAACGACTCACAGATTATTGGCGAGCAGATACCTGCAGAATCCTTCAGGAACACCTGGGAAACGAGGACCTGGTCGTGCTGGTTTCGGGGGGACCGCTTCCTCTGCTGCAGCACATCGGCAAACATCTGGGTACACCTCATGTGGTGGGGACCTCATTAGAAACCAGGAATGGTAAATATACCGGGAGCAATTTGGAGCCGATCTGTATCGATGAAAATAAAGCGAATCTTGCGAAAGCTTATTTAGCTGAAAATATGTTGGCTGTGGATTTGGATAATAGCTTTGCTTACGCTGATTCAACCACAGATCTATCCTTGCTTGAGATGGTTGGTTTCCCGGTAGCGGTCTATCCGGAGGAGGATTTGCGCATCAGAGCTCTGGAGAAAGGTTGGCAAATATATCCACCAGATGAGTGAAAACCATAACAGCAAAACATTGGGTATTATCCCTATTTTCACTCAGAACTAATTGAAAGGTGGGGTGCTCAAGAGAAGAGTTTCAAGATTGCTGGTGTGATTCCAGTCAGGTCGATCAGGTCTTTAGTAAAGGTTTGCCGCAGATCAGGTTGCCCGAAGATCAACGCAGGGACCGGGTTGGTTGTATGCCGGCGGGTGCTTAAATCTTCGATGTTACCATGATCAGATGTGATCAATATCAGCCCATCCTCCAGATTCCAGGTTGCCAACAAACCAGTAAGCACTCGGTCGATCGTTTCGAGCAAGTAACATGCTGCATCCATATCCTGTTTATGCCCGGCATAATCGCTCAACCAATATTCATAGAAAGTAAGATCGGCTTCCTGTGCCAACATTGCCATCCGTTCTCCAGCCTGTTCCGGCGTCAGTAAGGGGGTATCTGATATTCCTAACCGGTCACGCCAGCCTGATCCGGTAAAATCGGCGGATAGGGCTCTACCGGTGAACAGGTCATCGATGGTTTTGAGCGCAAACCCTGCTCTGGTGGTTACCAGCGGGATGGCTGAGAAAATCCGGTATCCCCTTTGAATGGCTTGAAAGTAGCTGGGGGGATAAGCATTCAGCAGGGAGACGCGCTTGTGGCTCTCATTCAATTGATGGAATAAAGTTCCATTTTGTAAGAATTGCGCTATTGGTCGGTTAGGTTTGGGTCCGTAGTGGTAACCGAGTGTAGAGGGTACATTTATCCCCGTGAGCAAGGTTGCCTGTCCGGTTGCTGATTGGGGTATGCCCGGGACACCCAGGCAAGGATCTAACGCGAGCAAGGTGGCTTGTGGGGTGTCGTGCACTAAAGCCAAAGGCTTGGTCTCCGTATTATTAGAAGTAAATGGTTGTCCCGTAGCAGGTTGGTAATTTGTTGGGGGTGAAAGAGTCTCGATGAGCAGTCTTTGCCCACCCAACAATCTCTCCAATGTAGGCAGTTTGGCTCGAGCAAATGGGTTTGATTTTGGATCGTTCTTACCCAATCCGACCCCATCAAGAAAGAAGAAAAGGAATTTCATATTCATAATAACTGCCACTACATGGCTGGCAAGGTTCGAAATGGTAAATTACTTAGCTT
>JACUUU010000003.1 GCA_014859065.1 Anaerolineales bacterium | reverse complement strand
GCTAATCACGTTATCGGCAGGGTTATGAGGCAGCTTCTGCAGCAATTCAGATAACGGAAATCCAATCACCATTGCCCAATCAAATAAAAAGCCAATGATGAATGGAAGCGCGAAAAGTGAAGCTGCCCAGAACGTGCCGGGGGGAGAGAAAATCGGCAGCAGCAGCACAGCAATCAGCCCCATTTGTGCTCCTGCAAAAGCTCTTCGCCTCACGCTGTCTTCCAGTGGATACACTGGCATTTTGAGTTGCCGGCGTATCAAGCTACCTCCTATGAATATGAAACGCGCCAGACCAACGAATATATACCACCAGGGAGCCTGACCATACTGAATGACGAGAATAGACCCGATCAGGATTGTCCATCCATCCAGGTTGGTGTCAAGTTTTTCACCCAGGCGGGTTGTGTGGTTGGTGAGGCGTGCCAGGTAGCCGTCTAAATAATCGGAGATTACAGCTAGGGTAAAAAGTGAACCAGGCACCCATATAATCCAATTATCAGGACGTGTTGAGAACACGAACCCCATGAGTAATGCGATTATGATGCCGCGTAAGATAGTCAGGTTGGTGCCAGCCCCGAAAATTGGAGAAAAGGTATTAGTCTGTATTGTGTAGTTGTCTTTCAATAAACCCCAAAGCATCCATAGGAATAATATCAGGGCGAGCGATGATATCACAAGCCAGAGATAGGCATTCTGAACATCCCAAGAAATCAGCAGCACAGCGAATCCGATGGAGAGAATTCCCGCAATGAAAAGGAGAAAGCTGAACCAGCTCTTACGGAGTCGAACCAGTGATTTTTTCTTCCCGAAATTTTCCGGAGTCATTTTGTCTAAATTTTACCACTAATGGTGGAATTAGCCTGCTATGAAGCTTCTGCTTTGCAATATATGTCTCCCCAATTCTGATCTATTTTTCAGGTGCTTCCATAAGCCCTAAAACTGAAAGTTCGTTATCGAACCTGGTAGTCATGGTAATGGATTCGTCAGGAGGAGCAGCTTTGATCATCGCAGTGGCGCGAGTTTCCTTCAAAATGTAGTCACGGTACTCTTGGAAGATTTCCGAAATGCTGGGTGTGGTCTGAAAGTAGATCTGAATGTGGTCGTTGAACTCAAGGTCAGCTTGCTTGCGTAAACTTTGAATGTGCCTAATCAGCTCGCGGATGATTCCTTCGCTGATCAAGTTGGGAGTCAACTCTGTATTCAAAGCAGCAAAGTAAGGTCCATCTCGTGAGACTACCATTGAGGAGAGTGGCTGGGTTAGAATTTCGACTTCGTCCGCTTGGATCACATAATTCTGGTCACCAACGGTCACTTCTATAGGAATCCCATCCAGCAAATTGGAAGCTACCTTCTCCGGATTGAGATCATGGATAGCCTGTTTGATGGATGGATATAATGCCTTATACTTACTGCCTAATTTTGCGGGTAGTGGATTCAATATGTGCGATAAGAACTCTTCGGTCGTATTCAATGAACGGACCGTTTTCACGTTGAGTTCTTTAGTCAGTAAATTTTTTTGTTGATCGATGATGAGCTGTTCTGATTTATTCTGGACTGAGAAAAGAATCTCTGAAAGGGGTTGGCGAACCTTTATACCAGCTTGATTCCGAGCAGAGTGGCCTAGCGATACCAGTTTCATCAACAGCTGCATTTCCTGACCGAGGACATCGTCAATCATGCTCCAATCTGTTCGCGGCCAATCTACCATGTGTACAGAAGGTAAGGTTTCCTGATCCAAGGAGCGTACCAGGTTTTGGTAGAGCTCCTCAGCCAACAAAGGCATGGCTGGGGCAAGCAGCTTGCACAGGGTGACCAGGGTTATATAAAGGGTATTGAATGCAGCCTGTTTATCAGCAGGATTGTCATTTCTCCTGAAGCGGTGGCGCGAATGCCTCAGATACAACCGAGATAGAGCTTCAACAAACTTCTGGATTGGACGGGTAGCCTGGATTGTATTGAAATCTTCAAAAGCGCTGGTAACCTCTTCAATCAAAAGATTTAATTCCGACAGCAGCCAGCGATCCAGATAGGTGTAGTCGTTTGAACCTGACCTGGTTGATGAATTCTCGGGGGTTGGTGTCCATCGCTCCAGCACAGCATGCGTGATGAAAAATGCATACACATTCCATAAAGGTAAGGTCAGTTGGCGGACTGCCCCTCCAACCAGCTCAACCGAAAACCGGCGATCTTTATCTGGGGGGGTTGCGGTGTAAAGGTACCAACGGAATGCGTCAGATCCATGGGTGTTGATCACTTCCCAGGGGTCGATGACGTTTTTCTGTGACTTAGACATTATTTTGCCTTCAGCATCTAGGATCAATCCAAGACAAATCACGTTGCGATAAGCTTCCTGGTCGAAAAGCATAGTGCTGATGGCATGCAAGGAATAAAACCAGCCGCGGGTCTGGTCATAAGCTTCGCAAATAAAATCAGCTGGAAACTGTTTGTTGAATAGATCTTCTCCTTCGAAAGGGTAATGCCATTGAGCGGCTGGCATAGAGCCGGAATCGAACCAAACATCGATCAAATCCTTCACCCGCTCCATAGTTCCTTGGCAATGTGGGCAGGGGATCTTAACGCCATCAATAAATGGGCGGTGAAGGTCTAATTCGGGAAGGTCTTTTCCAGAATATTGATTGAGCTCTGACAGGGAGCCGACTGCTAATTGGTGGTGGCAGACTTTACACTCCCAAATCGGAAGGGGTATTCCCCAATATCGTTCTCTCCCGAGCACCCAATCGACATTGTTCTCAAGCCAGTTTCCAAAACGTTTATTCTTGATTTGTTCGGGATGCCAACGGATGTGTTGATTGAGAGCTACCATCCGGTCTTTAAACTGAGTAGTGCGCAGATACCATGTTTCTCGGGCATAGTAGAGTAAAGGAGTACTGCAGCGCCAGCAATACGGATAGGTATGGATATAGGTACCAACATTTAGGAGTAGTCCTCGCGCCTCAAGATCTTTAAAGATTAATGGATCTGCGTCTTTGAAAAATTTCCCACTCCATGGTTTGATCTCAGGTATAAAAGTCCCATCTTCAGTAATCGTCTGCAGGATGGGGAGATCGTGATCTAATGCGACTTTCAAATCTTGGGTATTAAATGTGGGTGAAATATGCGCTATACCACTACCTTCGGTGCTATTGACAAATTCTTCCAAGACGACATAATGTGCGGGTTTGTCAGCTGCCAGAAATGTAAATAGAGGATGATATTTCAAGCCTTTAAGTTTTTTCCCCATAAAGGTTTCACCGCGCTCAATGGATTCCTCCCCGAACACAGCATCCAGGCTATCTTTAGACAATATCAATCTTTCTCGGCCACTGTCGGGTTGATCGCGCTCGACGATTATGTATTCTTTTTCAGGATGCACAGCCACCGCAACATTACCTGGGAGAGTCCAGGGTGTTGTAGTCCATACCAACAAAGAAGTACCTGGGTCGTCCACCAGTGGAAGACGGATAAAAGCTGAGGGGTCTTCTGTTTGTTGAAATCCTTGAGCGACTTCATGGTCGGAGAGAGGTGTACCGCAACGAGGGCAGTACGGGACGATCTTGAAGGCCTGGTAGAGCAGGTCTTTATCCCAGAATGCCTTCAGCATCCACCACACAGACTCGATGTAATCGTTCGTATAAGTGATATAAGCATCATCTAAAGCTACCCAATAGGCAATCCTGTCTGTCAACCGTTCCCAATCCAGGATGTACTCAAAGGTAGATTGGCGACATAACTCATTGAACGCAGCGATACCATACTCCTCGATCTGCAATTTTGAGTTGAATCCGAGCTGTTTCTCAACCTCCAGCTCGACAGGAAGCCCATGGGTATCCCAACCACCTCGGCGGATGACATGGTATCCACGCATGGTTTTATAGCGTAGAAATATATCCTTATACGCTCTTGCCAGGATGTGATGCACACCTGGTTGACCATTGGCCGTTGGAGGCCCTTCATAAAAAACATACTGCGCGGACCCTGAGCGTAGATCATTGGTCTTCTCGAAGATATGGTGGTGTTTCCAGAAGCGCAGAATGCCCTCTTCCATTTGATTTATATGCAAATCAGGGGGAACGGGTTTAAACATGATGGCCTCATACCAAAATACTTAACTGCTTTTTATGAAGACCGCTGAACTTTATTATCCCGGTTGTGAATGGCATTAATTTTGTTTCACGCCTAATAGCAGTTCCATTCCATCTAATTTATGGGTTTCAGCATACGCGTCCTGAGGCGGCTCCCCGCCTTCTAAATGGGTGGTCAAGGTCTCGGCTTTGATGTATTCAGCCCAGGCAGCGATCACTTGTTCCAGGTCACCGCTCTCACCTCTGTAGTAGGTTGTGATGCGGTCCTGGATGTTGAAGCCGGCATTTTTGCGCATCGCTTGTATGCGTCTCACGAGCTCCCGCGCCAAGCCTTCAGCACGCAGCTCTGCTGTGATGACTGCATCCACAGCTACGGTTACAACCCGGTCGGCGGCGATAGCCAGCCCTTCTACCGGTTGAGTGTGCACTAAAAGTTCGTCCGCGTTGAGTTCGATTCGTTCACCATCCATGGTGATCTCTACCGCATCTCCAGCCTGGACTTGCTGCGCGACTTTGAAGGAGTCTAGATTCTCCAGCGCAGTGCGCACTTTGGGGAACCTGGCACCAAACTTTGGTCCCAGCTTTTGATTGTCTGGGAGGACACGGTACTGCACTAACCGATCTGCCTGTTCCACAAATTCTAGCTGCTTCACGTTAATCTCATCGATGACGATATCCACAAATCGGGAATCCAAGGAACGCTTTGCGGGGACATAGACCAGGACTTTGGCGAGTGGCTGGCGGACTTTCAATCCAGCGCTGTTGCGGGCGCTCAGTCCCAGGCTGGCGATCTGACGCGCCAATGCCATTTGATCCAGCAGCGAACTGTCGACTGCTGAATCCTCCGCTGTTGGCCAGGCGCAATGGTGAACACTTTGATAAGCTTGTGGTTTCATCGAGCGGACCAGATTTTGGTAGATAACATCAGCTACAAATGGGGTGAAAGGTGCCAGGAGTTTTATGAATTTTACCAGCACGTGGTAAAGGGTTGCGTAGGCAGAGTGTTTGTCTGCATCATGTTCGCTCTTCCAAAAGCGGCGCCGGCTGCGACGCACAAACCAGTTGGTCAGATCATCCAGGAGAGACTCCATGGCGATTGTAGCGCTCAATGGATCGGAATCTTCTATCTTCTTGGTCACGGTTGAGACCACTTGGTTGAGACGAGCTACAATCCAGCGATCGAGCAGGTTTTCACTGGAAGGTGCTGTACCTTCAGGGAAGCCTGGATCGAAACGATGATCGCCTTGGTTTCCAGCAGACGAATCACCAGGAGACCAACCGTCCAGGTTAGCGTAAGTCACTAAAAAGCTGTAAACATTCCAAAGCGGGATCAGGAAACCACGCCGCACTTCATCTCCACGGGTGTAGCCGAAAAGCAAATCATTTTCAGGTTTGTGGGCGCAGTACAACCAACGCATTACGTCCACTCCCATCTTGTCGGCTGCCTCATTGAACTCGATTGAATTTCCCCAACTCTTATGCATGGGGCGTCCGTCTTCAGCCAGTAAGGTGCCGTATGTGAAATTTTCTAAAAAAGGTGGGCTGTAGTCCAAAACGGTAGCCATCGCCAAAAGGCTGTAGAACCAGTTGCGGAACTGACCAGGAAAGGATTCACTGATCCAATGAGCGGGGTACCAAGAGCGCCAATAATCCGGGTCGCTGCGATAGCACAAGGTGCTGAAAGGCACTATGCCAGCGTCCAACCAGGGGTTACCGACGTCCAGGATGCGGTCCATATGTCCCTGGCAGCTTGGGCAGGCGATCTTAACGTGATCTACAAAAGGTCGATGGGGGCTGTGCCCCTCGAATTTCTCCCACCCTTCTATGACGCGTGCCTCCAATTCGAGTTCGTCACCGATGACCTCGAAATGATCGCATTGCGAGCAAACCCAAATGGGCAGAGCTAACCCCCAAAAGCGTTTCTTGCTGATCATCCAGTCGTGCATATTGTAGAGCCAGTCCATTTCGCGCGCATGGCCGAATTCGGGGATCCAGCGGATCTGATCAACAACATCCATGATTTGATAGCGCAGAGAGCGAGATTTCTCTTCGGGGGTGAGTTGTTCGCGGGGTTTGTCATAGACCTCACCCATACTGATGAACCATTCATCCACCAGGCGGAAGACCAGTTCTGTGGCACAACGCCAGCAGGTGGGGTAACGGTGGGTGTACGGGGCGACCTGGTAGAGAAGGTTTTTACGTTCCAAATCTTCAAAGATTGGATCGGTAACCTCAGAGACATGCATTCCTGACAGCCAGCCAAAACCGTCCACGAAGTGCCCTTCCTCTTCCAAGGGTGCGATCAGGGGCAGGTTATACTGCTTTCCTAGAACGAAATCTTCAGCACCACAGCCTGGGGCAATATGGACAATCCCGGTACCTTCCGTTTCGCCAACTTCATCCCACAGGATTACGCGATGAGCCTGGCTGGTGCTGGATGAGGCTTGGATCGCTTCCTCCCCTGTAGTGTCTAACCTTTGATGGTGCCCACCTACCTTTTGGGCTGCAGGCAGATCATCGAAGGGACCCAAATAACGCCAGCCCTGCATCTCACTGCCTTTTAATTCTGCGAGCACCTGGTAATCGCCTTGCAGCATATGCAGTGTGCCTTTGGATAGGTAAAATATCTCCTCTCCTTGTTTGACCTTCACGTAGTCCAGATTAGGTCCAACAGCCACGGCAACATTGCTGGTCAAAGTCCAGGGGGTGGTAGTCCAAACCAAAAGGGATTCAGGATGATCATTATGAGACTCAGTTAGAGGAAATCGAAGCGTTACTGAAGGATGGGTCAGCTCTGCGTATCCATCAGTGACGATCTCGTGCTGGCTGATAGCGGTGGCGCAGCGCGGGCACCATGGCATTACATCTACCCCCCGGTATAACCAACCCCTCTGCCAGCACTTTTTCAAGAAAGTCCAGATCATATAGTTGTTCTCATTGGAGAATGTGAAGTAGCTGCCGCCCAGTCTGGGTAGTCCTAGCTGACCGATGATCTGCTCTACGGTGGCGCTGATTGGGCCTTCAGGACCTTGAATGGTGATCTCCTTGGAAGGGTCGGAAACGATGAGACCAGATAGCAGCCGTAACTGCTCGGGATCGTTCCAATCCATCCAGTAACCCAAGCGGATCGATTGTTCAGTTTGCACGGCAGCGAAGCGCAGGACCCGCGCTTTACATTTGCGCACGAACTGCTCCAACCCGTAATCCTCGATATCTTTCTTGGTCTTAAAGCCCATTTCCTTTTCGACTTCGACTTCAACCCACAAGCCCTGACAATCGAAACCATTCTGGTAGCGAAGTTTGCGTCCCCGCATAGTCCAGAATCGCTGGAAAAGGTCTTTGTATGTTCGCCCCCAACCATGATGGACTCCCATGGGATTATTGGCAGTAATTGGGCCATCAATGAATGACCAGTGAGGGTCATCCTTGTGCAGCTGGCGCAGTTGCTCGAATACGTGCGTCTCTTTCCAGAAGTGCAACAAATCCCGTTCCTGGGCTGGAAAATCTACTTTAACAGGCACATCTTTAAAGGGCATGTCTCCTCCAAATTTCAATTGTCTCATAAACATAAACAAAAAAACTCTCGTCCGATATTAGGGACGAGAGTCATAATTTCTCCCGCGGTACCACCCTGGTTCCCGATAAAACGAGCGCTCAGTTCGAATACAGCCATTCAGTCATCGGGGGTATTTCCACCAGGAGTTGAGAGTCCGGCTGGAAAACTAACAGACTTACCGACGTATACTCGCATCTCTGGTAACGGTGGATGAGACCGGTTCCCTTATTTTAGTTATCAAGCCTGGTAATCAGGAAATCCTTTCAATAAGTATGGTAGTGCAGATGAGAGGACAGGCCGGATAACTATTTCAGTTTACAGCTCCGGAAGGATTTTCAGCCTGCTGGTCTGCCCCGGCTTCCACCAAAACCCGAGGTCGCTGTCAGCCTGGCGAATTATCCATCTATCGCCACAGGCTTACTCGTTTCCATCATTGCCATTTGTTATTAATTATGCCGAAAATTAAACCACATATAGGGGATAAGGTCAATGAAGGTTTGTGCTGGTGTTAAAATTACACCAGTTCACGGAGGTTCATATGCAGCCACTGGCGATTCTTACCCAAGGTTTGGTGAAGTCTTATGGTAAAGTGCAGGCGCTAAGGGGAGTAGACCTGGAGGTGCGGCGCGGAGAGATCTTTGGCTTCCTTGGTCCCAACGGTGCCGGGAAGACCACTACAATCCGCTGCCTGCTGGATCTGATCCGACCAGATGCGGGGAGATCTCAAGTGTTAGGTGTTGACCCGCAGAAAGATCCAGTCACAGTGCGTGCCCGCGTTGGTTACCTTCCTGGGGAATTACGCATGCAAGAGAACCTGACTGGAGAAGGTGTGCTTCGCTATTTGAATGGTTTACGCGGTGGGAAAGCGGATTGGATGTATATTCGCCAGCTGGCTGATCGCATAGACCTGGATTTGAAGATTGCAATCAAGAATTTATCACGCGGCAACAAGCAGAAGGTCGGCATCATCCAGGCGTTAATGCACCGCCCAGAATTACTCATGCTGGATGAGCCAACCTTCGGGTTAGACCCGTTGATGCAGCGAGAGGTGCTGCACCTGGTGGCGGAAGCTCGCCAGGAAGGGGCTACAATCTTCTTCTCCTCTCACATTCTCAGCGAAGTGCAGGAGATCTCAGATCGGGTTGGCATAATCCGCCTAGGGAAAGTAGTTGAGGTAGCAGATACAGAGACCTTGATCGCACGTGCGGTGCGCCACACTCGTATTCGCTTTGCAAAACCGGTGGATATCAACACCCTTGAGAGCGTTCCTGGAGTCGAAGTGCTTTCTCACGATGACGGCACGGTTGTAGTATTAAAAGCTGAAGGTGAGATGGATGCCTTGATCAAGACACTTGCGCAATTTCCTGTCGTTGATTTTGAGACCCAAAGAGCGTCATTGGAAGAAATTTTCCTGGAATATTACCGGCAATAAGATCCATGGAAATTGAAATTAGATCCGACCTGATTGATATTTTCTAAGAAAAGGCAAACCAAATGTTCACTATATTTCGCTATCATCTCTCGCGGGCACGCTTCACAATCATTATTTGGGGTCTCTCTCTGACAGCTTACGGCGCCTATATCCTGACATTTTACGATACCTTCATCGAACAAAGAGAAGTAATGGAGGAATTGCTAAAACAATACCCACCTGAAGTGTTTGCTTTCTTTGGTGGTATGACAGACATGTTCAGTCGCGGTGGTTATCTCAATGTCTACTTCTTCTATTTGATGCCCCTGGTCTTGGGAATCTACGCTGTACTTTCAGGCAGTGGATTGTTGGTTGCTGACGAAGAGGGGGGTGTTCTTGACCTGGTTGTGGCTCACCCTATCAGCCGAACAACTTTGTTCTTCAGCCGCTTGGCGGCTTTTATTGTCTCCCTGATCTTGATAATAGCGATAACGTGGACAGGATTCATCCTGGTACTCCCGAATACTGGATTAGATATTACCCCTGGTGAGCTGTTGTTACCCTTCCTTTCCCTTTTCTCGGCACTCTTATTCTTTGGATTCCTTGGTCTGCTTCTCAGCATGCTGCTTCCTTCACGGAGTGCCTCGGCAATGTTGACGAGTTTTCTGTTGGTAGCCAGCTTCCTCATGATCTCTTTGATCGATTTGAACCCGGACCTGGAAGGAGTGGCTCAATTCACCCCGCTTTACTACTACCAGGGAGGGTTTGCATTGGAAGGTCTTGAGTGGGGATGGTTTGGCGGTTTGATTGGCTTTGCGATTCTATTTATGGTGCTAGCATGGAGGTTATTCGAAGGTCGTGATATTCGTGTGGGCGGAGAAGGGGGCTGGCGACTGCCCTGGAAAAGGCGGCGGCGAATAGTGAGCGAGGTCGCTGTGGGATGAGTTTGGAATGTGGCAATTATTCTCTGGCTCACTTGCCGATCAGACCTCCTTCGGTCAATCTCCTCAAGTCCTTAAGAGCAGCTTCGACCTCCTCTCTGGTAATAGGGCGGCCTTCTTCGTGATGTTTTAGCTCTCCAGAGAGCACTTTTTCCAGGGCAATCTCAACGATGGAGGTGTCACGAGCGATGGCTTCTTTGACTAAAGCTGCTCCTGCTGAGTAGCCGATGATGGGGTTCAAGGCGGTAACTACAATGGCGTTCTTCGCCAGCCAACCTTCTGCTTTCTGCCGGTTTGGTTGCAGCCCATAAACCGCTTTCAGGGTGAAAGCGCGCACCGCCCCGATTGTTACCTGCATCATCTCGAACAGATTGTGGGCAATTATGGGCATCATCACGTTCAATTCCAGCTGTCCTGCCTGTGAAGCCAGGGAAATTGTGTAATCACATCCCTGCAAGTGATACATCGCCTGATTCAGCATCTCCGCCATGACCGGATTGACCTTACCTGGCATGATGCTGGAACCCGGTTGAACAGCCGGCAGGCGAAGCTCATCTAAACCAGTAGCCGGGCCGGATGAAAGCAGGCGAAAGTCATTCGCAGTGCGAGTCAGAGTGATCGATAATGTGCGCAGCGCGGCTGAAAAATCTGCTGGGTCGGCCATGGACTGCATCGCTTCAAACAGGTTGTCTGACACATACAGTTCCAGACCTGTTCGCTTGGACAGCTGTTGAACCATGCGTGGATGGTACTCTATATGAGCGTTCAAACCGCTGCCGGTGGCGGTGCCTCCAATTCCCAGACGGCGTAAACCTGCAGCCGATCTGAGAATGCGTTCGGCGTCACGCCTGACTGCAACGGCATATGCGCCAAATTCCTGGCCTAAGCGCACGGGTACAGCATCCTGCAAATGAGTCCGTCCTGATTTGACGATATCATCGAACTCCAACGCTTTGCGTTCCAACCCTTCTGCCAGCTGTTCGACTGTTTGGAGCAGTTCGTCCAATCGCCAGAGGACACCCAGCCGGATAGCAGTGGGGATGGTATCGTTGGTCGACTGCGCCATGTTAACGTGATCGTTGGGGTGGACAAGATACTCACCCAAAGTCCCACCCAGCAATTGAGTGGCTCGGTTAGCAATGACCTCGTTTACGTTCATATTGTGAGACGTGCCAGCGCCTGCCTGGAAGGGGTCTACTACGAATTGGTCATCCCATTTGCCTTCGATAACTTCTTGGGCAGCATTTGCGATTGCTGTTGCAATTCTTGCGTCCAGCAATCCCAGGTCACTGTTAACCTCTGCTGCTGCCCGTTTGATCTGCGCCATAGACCAGATGAAAGCGCGCCAGGGTTTTAACCCTGAGATAGGAAAATTTTCGACCGCTCGTTGAGTTTGCGCGCCGTATAGAGCTCCAATTGGAACTCTCACCTCGCCTAGAGAGTCGCGTTCAACTCGGAAATCGCTATTCATGGTCTTTTCCTCCTCTAACAATAAGTCTGGATAAATTATCTACCACAAAATTCTTTGTCACTAAATCCGAGATACCTATCTGGGTTTTGATTTGATTATATTAGCCATCTATTGTACATCACCTATAGTAAAATTCCACCTATGTTAATACATTCTGCCTCTCAATTACTTACCCTGGCTGGAGGCCCTCAACGAGGAAGTGAACTCGGTCGGTTGGGGCTGATAGAAAATGGAGCTGTCTTAATTCAAGATGGCAAGATTGTGGCCGTAGGGGAAAGCAGTGATTTTAAAGCCCGCTACCCAGATGAAGAGACTTTGGATGCTGCGGGACGGGTGGTTTTGCCTGGTTTTGTGGACCCACACACCCATCTACTTTGGGCGGGTGATCGCGCAGCTGAGTTTGAGATGCGACTGCAGGGAAAATCATACCTTGAGATCCTGGCAGCTGGCGGGGGAATCTTATCGACGGTTCTCGCTACCCGGGCTGCTCCATTGAATACCCTGATGGATGAAACACGTCCCCGGCTGCAGACGATGTTTGAGCACGGCACCACGACCGCTGAAGCTAAAACAGGTTATGGATTGGAAACCGAAACCGAGCTGCGTATGCTGCAGGCATTGATAACCTTAGATGCTGAGCACATTATGGACCTGGTGCTGACCTTCATGGGTGCGCACGCAATTCCTCCAGAATACAGTGATAACTCAGATAGCTACACCAGCAAGGTTTGCGCTGAAATGCTGCCGGCAGTAAAAGAGTGGTGGCAAAAGCAAACATCCGAGAGGGGCGATGTGGGATTGCCTTTCGTGGATGTATTCTGCGAGACTGGTGCGTTCGACCTGGCGCAATCTCGACGAATCCTTGAAACTGCCGCGAGTTTGGGTTTCCCCCTCAAAATTCATGCGGACGAATTCGACAATCTGGGTGGGGCAGTTCTGGCAGCTGAGTTGGGAGCTGTTTCAGTCGACCATCTGGTTGCTACGTCTGCAGGTGATATTGCCATCCTGGGTAAAAGCCCTACTGTAGCTGTCGCTTTACCATGTACACCCTTCGGCTTGGCAGAAAAAGAGTACACTCCAGCACGCGATATCTTAGAGGCTGGAGGTTTGCTTGCAATCGCCACCGATCTCAACCCCGGAACTGCCTGGTGTGAAAGTATGCAGTTTGCGATCGCCCTGGCGTGCCGCTATATGCGCCTGACTCCAGCTGAGGCAATCGCAGCTGCCACGATCAATTCTGCGGCTGCGATCTCCCGTGCCCATTTGGTTGGTTCCCTAGAGGTGGGTAAACAGGCGGATATGATTATCCTTAAGGTGGATGATTATCGCCATCTCGGTTATCGATTTGGCAGCAATCTGGTTGAGAGGGTGATCAAGAAGGGCGTGGTTTACCAGGTATAATCGCCTCACCATGCTGACTTTAGAAGAAGCTCGTTCATGGTATTCGCCAACCGATCCAGTCCATGGTTTCGACCATATCCGCCGTGTCTATCATATGGCTGAGCGCCTGGCATTGGTTGAAGGAGCAGATGTCGAGATCGTTCGGGCGGCCGCGCTTCTGCATGATGCAGAAGGTAGCCAGACAGAAGGAGGGGAACAAGGGCGCCAGGACCATCATCAATCTTCGGCAAAATTTGCCCAGGAGGTTTTGTTGGCTGAAGGTTGGTCGCAAGAACGCATCGCAGCAGTTCAACACTGCATCCGCGCACATCGTTTCCGCCACAACTCGGATCCACCAAAAACCTTGGAAGCCAAAGTTTTATTTGATGCAGACAAACTGGATGTTATCGGTGCGATTGGTGTTGTACGCACGATTGCCTTCGATGTTGTTGTTGGTCAGCCGATGTTTTCCGAACCATCAGAGCAGTTCCTGGAGACCGGGGTCAAGCAACCCAATGAACCACACAGTTCGTATCATGAATTCTTGTTCAAGTTAATCAAGATAAAAGACTTGCTTCACACCCAATCAGCACGAGAGATTGCCGAAGACCGCCACCAATTCATGGTGAATTTTTTCAACCGGCTGGCGGCTGAGGAACGAGGTGAGCAATAAATTTCATAGCGGGGGCGCAGAGAAGAGTTGTCCCCAAAAAGAAGAGACTTTATGACCCCAACCATTTCAGATCTGGAAGGCCTTGCCAGACAGGCAGGTGAAATACTACGTGCAGGTTTTGGAACGCGACCAGGTTTCAACCATACTCATACTGTTGATTATAAGGGGGTGATCAATCCAGTGACAGAAATCGATCGTCAATCCGAATCGTATTTGGTGCATGAAATCCACCAACGCTTTCCATCCCACAGCATTGTTGCCGAAGAAAGCGGCGGGTTGAAGGGATCAAAAGAACATGAATGGTTTATCGATCCCCTGGATGGAACAGTCAACTTTACCCACGGGGTACCCATATTTTCCGTATCCATAGCATATGCAAACAGTGGGGAAATCCTTCTGGGTGTGGTTTACGATCCAAACCGAGATGAGTGTTTCTCTGCTCAATCTGGCAAGGGAGCCTGGTTGAATGGAGAAACGATCAAGGTTTCAACTACCCAGGTATTGGACAACAGCCTGTTGGTGACCGGTTTCCCATATGATATTCGCTCCAACCCCCAAAACAACCTGGATTATTTTGCTTATTTTTCAAAAAACAGCCAGGGTGTTCGTCGATTGGGGTCTGCTGCCATGGACCTGTGTTACGTGGCTAACGGTCGTTTTGATGGTTTTTGGGAGATGCGCCTCAACTCCTGGGATGTTGCAGCTGGTGGATTGATTGCCAGGGAAGCCGGGGCAGTGGTGACCAACATGCAGGGCGGGGCAGATTTCATGTCACCTCCACAATCTATATTGGCTGCCAATTCCACTATCCACCCGCTGATGCTGCAAGTTTTTCACAAATTTTCGGAAATCAAAGAATAACCCTGCCTATCTTGGAATATTACCTTCCTGGCACATAACCTTGCCCAATTCATGTGGGTGAACTCTGGAGGTCATATCCAGGCTCAAGGGTGTCACTGAGACCACCCTATTTACCCTGATAGCATAAACATCGGACTCGATATCTTCTTGGGGAAGGTTGCCTGACACGCGGTAGCCCACCCGACCAGGCAAATCCAAGGAATCTCTCTCAGGAGGGGTAGGTTCGTAATAGCGAACCCTTGACAGGCGGGTGATCTGCCAGGGGGTTTTTTCTGTCGCATCTGAGGGTACATCCACCTTTAAGATGTGCACGTCCGCTGGCATTTGCTTATCGAGCAGAATTTTCCCGAAATATGCCGCAAAATATCCTGCAGCAGAGAAATTTATCTCTGTTGAATAAGAAAGATGGAAGTCGCGCTCTGTCTCGAGAGAGATCGCTAAAGCTGGAAAGCCCAGAGAGGCAGCTTCCAGGGCAGCGCCAACAGTGCCGGAGATGGTGATGCCTGTCCCTAAGTTTTCACCGTAGTTAATTCCAGAAACAACCAGGTCAGGTGGTTCCGCCAGCACCTCTAAGACACCGTGGAGGACTGCCTGAGCAGGTGAACCACCAACAGCAAACACGGTCCAATCTTTTTCGCCTACCCTTAATTCTTGTGAGTGGATGATTCCATCAGAAGTCATCGGCATACTTCGGCCAGATCCAGAACACTGCTCCCGTGGTGCAACCACATTCACAAAACCCAGCTTTGAGAGAGCTTCCGCAGCTGTCCACAAACCGGGGGAATCGATACCATCGTCGTTAGTTAATAGGATTTGAGGTCGCTTCATGTAATTTTATAGTCTCGTAGGATTGCTTTGATCATTCAGTCCTGATTAATATTTTAGCTGAACACACAGAGGTTCCTCATTCGTGGAATTTCGAAGAATGCAGAGTTTCTGGTTCTGGCCAAACCCGGGCTAAGAGACCACCAACGGTCCACAGAGTATGCATGAACCGGCGTTTGCCGCTGAGGTGATAGCATGTCCAGGCAATGATCCAGCGTAGTGTCAGGTACCAACCCAGCTTTGATACAAGGACTCGTCGCCGGTAATCCCGAAAAGAAAAATCGCCGGTCTGAAAAGCTCGCTTGAGGGTAATCGCCGCGAGCTTGCCATACGCTAAGGCTGGGGAGATACCCTCGCCAAAGAGGGGGTCGACTCCTGCAGAATCTCCGGCGAGTAAAAGTCTTGGAACTGAGAGACGGTTCCTGGGAGTGAACAAATGAATAGGATGCCCGGCTAATTGGGTTGTGTAAGGCTCGTTGAAATGGGTCTGCATTGAGTCTGCGAGGATATTGGGCAGACTGGCGCGCGGGCGCTGGCGAGCTAATCGGGCATCGTATACTCCACGATTAAAGCTTGGCTGCTGGTTTATATTTGCTGGGAAAACCCATGCATACCCTTGCAGTTGTTCATCCACAGGTGTGAAATCAAAATGGGCAAAGCGGTCGATGAAGTGAGCGGCGTTCTCAGGTGCGGATGTGATCACTTCCAACAGGCGTGCAACCCGATTTGGCTGACCAGGACCATTGACGAATCTTCGAGTGATCCCATTGGAGCCGTCTGCACCCACAACTGCGCGCGCATGGTAGGTGCATTTATTGGTTTCTACGGTTACGTATTTCTCATTGCTCTGCAGAGATTTGCCTTCTTCGTTTTCATGGATGACAATACCAGATTGTTGCACCAACTTCGCTAAATAATCATCAAAATCTGACCGATAGACGACCACAAATTGTGGTTTCCCACGTACATGGATTGTGCGCTCGCTGTAAACCAGGCGGACATCATCCACCTCCACCATAGGGATGGGTAGAGGATAGGCAATACCTAAATCTTTCAACAGATCTAAACCTAGACGAGTTATGCCTCCACCACATAGTTTCGGTCGGGGATGGGAATCCCTTTCAACGATCACGATGCGGTCTGCCCAAGATTTATCATGCTTCACCAGGTGGAGGGCAGTGGAAAGCCCTGCTGGGCCACTACCGATGACCAAGAGATCGACTTTTTGCTTATTTCCCATCGTGACCTTCTGCCTCCAATGCCTTTGCCAAGAAAGCAGCTCGCTTCAAAGCAGCATCAACGACGTTTTCAATCTTTAGAAAGCCGTGACCCTCGTCCGGATAGAGAACAAAATCAACTGGTTTTTTCAAGGTTACCAGCGCATCTCGAGCAGCAATGGACTCACTGGCGGGACAGCGTGGGTCGTGCGCACCGCAGATTAGTTGTACTGGAGCTTGAATACGATCCAGGAAGAAGAAAGGCGACCGTTCATACCACAGGTTATAGTTCTCCTGTGGATCCCCAAAATTCTCTCTGTCCCAATGCTGCAAGTCTTCGCGAGAATTCTTGTGGGAGGTAAACCAATTCAAGAAAGGAACCACTGCTGAACCGGCTGCCCAACGGTCAGGATATTGTGTCAGGCAGGTCATGGTCAAGTAACCACCGTGCGAGGTGCCTGTGACCGCGATTCGGGCAGGATCTGCAAGACCTTCTTTTACAAGGTAATCGGCGCCAGCCACGACATCGCGCGTGTCTACACCTCCCAGGTCGAAACGGTTAGCCAGCTGCCATTCACGCCCATATCCGCTGGAACCCCGATAATTTGGTGCCAGAACTACCCAGCCGCGACTGGCCATATGCTGCATAATCGGATACCAAAAGAATTGGAATAACCAGGTAGGGCCACCATGGATGATTACCACAGCTGGAGGAAGAGGTTCTGATTGTTGTGGTTTAAATAGTATGGCAGGTACACTGGCGCCATCCATAGCAGGGTAATTGATCTCCCTGGGGATGATGAAGTGCGTATTTTGCACCTCAGGCGGCAATGATTGTGTGAGTTGGTGCATTTTTTCATCTGCCAGGGAGAACTGCCAGAAATCGTCTGGATGACGGTAGTTCTCAAAGATGAAAACAAAACCCTCACCATCTGAGGTAAAACGCGGCTCATAAATTACCCCTGGTTCAATTTGGTAGAAGCGTATGGATTTGTCACCAAGCTGTAAGATGCCCAGCCAGGCCTGAGCTCCTTTGGAAAGCACAAATGCCAATTTTTCACCATCTGGCGACCAGCTCGGTGATCCTTTGTCTCCCTCGCCATCTGTCACCCAGGTTATCTTGCGGGTTTCCAGTTCATAAATGCCTAGATTGTAATAGCCATGATAGTCAGAGCTAAATGCTAAGGACATTCCATCTAGAGACCATCGAGATGCAAAGGCGTTAATCGCCTCGTTTTCAATTGCTAGCGACCATGCTTCACCACCATCCACCGGGACGATGTAGGTGTGGAAATCCTGCCCCCGTCCTTCGACAACCACAGCAATGTGCCTTCCGTCAGGTGACCAACGGACATCCCATCCAGGGAAAGGTATGTCTAGAATGAGGCGAGCTTCTCCCCCCTCTGCTGGCATGACATATGTTTGAAAACATCCGGAACGATCCCATAAGAAAGCTATTTGGGAACCATCCGGAGACCAGCAGGTGTTGGGCTGGATGGCGTCAGGTGTGTTTGGGGTGAGGTTGACATGTTCCCCAGTATCCCGGTCAAAAACGTAAATATCAAAGTTCTCTCCCCCCTCCAGATCCACAGCATAAGCCAGTTTCCTGCCATTTGGGGAATAACGAGGAGCGAATTTAGCACCATCACCTTCAGAAACGAGTTGAGGCGAAATGTTGATCTGCGGTTGTGGTTTGCTGGAGATTGCTGGATCTGTGTCTTTGCTATTGGGATATAAGTTAACCTCATAGATCTCCCATTGACCGGTTGGATTCCAGGCAAAGGCAATCCTTTTGCCATCCGGGGAAATATCGTACCCCAGATCTGGGTCAACATGAGGGACGCGCAAAAGCTGTTCTAAATCCAAAACAGGATGTAGCATGTTTCACCTTTGGATGTATTTTACCAACAAGTTCTAGACTAGATGACAGGCTACCCAATGATTTGGGGTAACCTCGCGCCACTCTGGTTCATCTTGGGAACAACGTTCAACGGCTATTGGGCAGCGGGGGTGAAAACGGCATCCGGGTGGAGGGTTGACAGGGCTGGGCACATCGCCCTCCAACACAGTCCTCTGGCGGAGGCGCTCTTTTTTGGGATCAGGTATTGGGACGGCGGAGAGCAATGCTTTGGTGTAAGGGTGTAATGGTTTTTCGTATAATTCGTCCCGACTAGTTAATTCTACGATCAACCCCAGGTACATCACAGCCACCCGGTCACAAATATGGCGCACCATGCTCAAGTCGTGAGCGATGAATAAATAGGTCAACTGCAGCCGATCTTGTAGATCTTCCAACAGGTTGACGACTTGAGCCTGGATGGAAACATCCAAGGCGGAAATGGGCTCATCACAGACGATAAAAAGTGGGTCAGAAGCTAAAGCGCGGGCGATGCCAATCCTCTGGCGTTGACCGCCGGAGAATTCGTGAGGGAAGCGATTTACGTGACTGCTGCTTAGCCCAACCAGGTTCAGTAGTTCCTTGACCCGCGCGGTTCTTTCTTTTTGATTGCCTGCCAGCTTATGTACCCGTAATGGTTCCCCAACAATAGCGCTGACGGTCCACTTTGGGTTTAATGATGCGAATGGGTCCTGGAAGATCATTTGAGCTTTTCGGCGGATGGCAAGCATCTCGCGTTTGTTCTTTAAATTGAGATTGTGATCGTCGATGGTTACATCACCTTCAGTCGGTGGGTACAACCCTAGTATGGTTCGTCCAGCAGTGGTCTTTCCGCAGCCACTCTCTCCAACCAGACCCAATGTCTCACCCCGATAAATATCAAACCAAAGACCGTCAACGGCGCGTACCGCTCCGACCTGGCGCTCTATAACGATGCCGCGTTTGATAGGAAAATGCTTCTTGAGGCCTTGGACCTGCACTAATGGATGCAAAGGATCGTTCATCTGGGTTTACCAGTCTTTACATCAATCCAGCAAGAGATTTTATGATCGTTAGAAATTGGTAGCAGTTGTGGATTCTCTTCTCTACAGCGATCGAAGGCAAATTCGCAACGCACCGCGAATGGGCATCCCGATGGCTCGACCAGGAGGTTGGGAGGAGCGCCAGGGATGGATTTCAGGCGTTGCTTTCGACGATAGTCTACGCGCGGCAAAGCAGCCAATAAAGCCAGAGTATAGGGATGACGGGGATCGTCGTAGATATCGTCCACTTTTGCTTCTTCGACTATATAACCAGCATACATAACGATCACCCGGTCTGCCAGACTGGCGATTACTCCCAGGTCATGGGTGATCCAGATGATTGTCATACCCATTTGTTCCCTAAGACGAATGACCAGCTCGACGATCTGGGCTTGAATTGTTACATCCAGAGCAGTTGTGGGCTCGTCGGCAATTAGCAGGGCAGGTTCGCAGGAGAGCGCCATGGCGATCATCACACGCTGCCGCATACCGCCGGAGAATTGATGTGGAAATTCATCGAGACAGCGACCAGGATCAGAGATACCCACAGCTTGGAGCAGCTCGATAGCTCGCTCTCTGGTTTGTTTCTTGGAAAGGTTGGTGTGGGTGCACATTGTCTCGGTAATCTGCCGGCCGATGGTTAATACCGGGTTGAGGGAGGTCATCGGGTCTTGAAAGATCATGGCGATTTCCTTGCCACGGATATCCTCCAATTGGATATCGGTCAGCTTTAAGAGGTCTTTCCCGCGGTAAAATGCGCTGCCACTGGCGATCTCACCTGGAGGTATAGGGATCAAGCCTAACAAGGAAAGCATCGTTACAGACTTGCCACAACCACTCTCACCAACAACAGCCAGGGTCTCTCCATCTTCGAGATGAAAGGAAACCCCATTGACGGCGAATACTGTCCCTTCGGGGGTACGAAAGCGAGTCTTGAGATCGTTAACTTCGAGGAGGTAGGTCATAAAATTTTGTTCAATGAATTCGTGATGACGTAGAGGCACTTGTACCATAGAAGGACATCATATAATCATTCCAACCATTAAACAGCTCTACTACGGGGATCAAGGGCATCCCGCAGACCATCCCCGATAAAATTAATACTCAATACAATCAAAACGATCAACAAGCCGGGGAACAACCACAACCAATAAGCAGTCTCGATGTAATTATACGCACCTTCCAGCATATTACCCCAGGTTGCGGTAGGAGGCCGCACTCCTAATCCTAAGAAGCTGATATAAGCTTCCAGGGTGATGGCATTGGCAACTCCTAAAGTTGCTGTCACCACAATAGGGGCAATGCTGTTGGGTAAGAGATGGCGAAATATGATCTGACTGGTGGGAGTCCCGATCGCTCGGGCTGCCAGTATGAACTCGTTTTCTTTCAATGATAGGAATTCCGCGCGCACTATGCGGGCTAGATATGGCCAGCTGGTCGCACCGATAATCAGGATAATCACTATCACACTGCCACTAAGAGTACGACCAAGGAGGTTGATATTGGGAAGCTGACCTCCAAAATATTTCGCCATAACTAATAGAAGGAAAATTTGGGGTACAACCAGGACCGCCTCAGTTAAACGCATCAGGATACTGTCCAACCAACCACCAAAGTAACCGGATAATGCTCCGATTATTACCCCGATAAAAACCTGGACTATAACAGCCGTCAAACCAATCAGTAATGAGATCTGGCCACCATATATGGTACGAGCCAGGATGTCCCGTCCAATAGTATCGGTACCAAAGGGGTGCGCGGCAGAAGGAGATTGCAGGCGCTTGGTGGTATCGGTGCGGTTAGCATCCCCTTCGCTGAAGATGAGTGAACCGCCGAGTGAATAGAAGATGATTAGTAAGAGCACCACACAGCCAAAGATCGCCATGCGGTGGCGGCGGAAACGTAGCCAGGCCATCTGGCTTAAGCTCAATGGAGGCGCTTCTAAAATATCAGGTGTCAGCAAGTTTTTTGCTTCCGCAGGTCGTGAAATATCAGTCATAACGGATACGGGGGTCGAGCCAGGCGTAGACAATATCGGTGATGATCTGGAAGACGATCACTGCCGTGGCGATCAACATTAAAATACCCATGACCACGGGTGTGTCGGCGCGCGAGACGTGATCCAGGAACAGGCGGCCCATCCCTGGCCAGGCGAATATGCGCTCGGTGACGATTGCCCCTCCCAAAAGGAAAGGTAAATCTAACCCGATTACAGTGACAATGGGTAGCGAGGCGTTCTTCAAAGCGTGGATATAGACAACCTGGTGGCGGGGTAATCCCTTTGATTTAGCAGTGCGGATGAAATCTTTGCTGAGGACTTCCAACATGGCGCTGCGGATGTAGCGGCTGTAAGCTGCGAAATAACCGAATGAAAGGGTCATTACCGGTAGAACCATGTGCTTGGCAACTTCAAATGGAGTTTTACCAACCATGGGGTCAAACATCCCGACGGTCGGCAAATAAGGCAGCCCCCAACGTTTGAAATTGACTGCAAAGATGTACATGACCACCAGGGCAAAGAAGAATACCGGCATGGAATACAGCACGAAGGTTACGCTGGTGACAGTGTTATCAACAAATGAATACTGGCGCAGCGCAGAATAAACCCCGATCAACAGCGCACCCAGGATGATGATCACTTCCGCAGTGAGCATCAACAATAAAGTATTAGGAAGCCGGTCCCAGATCACGTCCAGCACCGGTCGGCCGCGGCTGACCAGGGAGGTGCCAAAGTCACCGCGCAGCACTCCTTTACGAGTTCCCGGTGTCTCGGCAATGCCATCCCCGTCCATATCAATCATGGTCCAATCATTTCCGATCAACCAGTAGAGATACTGGACGACGATCGGTTTATCCAGGCCAAGCTGACGGGTGAGCCTTTCGCGGTCTGCAGAGCGGGTCATAGTCCGACCACCCATAGTAGCCAGCGGATCTCCCATTTTCTGCATCATGAAGAACAATGCGAAACTGATGATGAAGAGAAGTGGGATGGCTTGAAGTAAACGACGGGCGATATAGCGAGTCATAAGAATGCGAATTTATGATAATTCCGGAGTCCGACCTTGCTGTATATGTACAGGAAAGAATCAGACTCCGGCTTTGGTTTTACTTAGTCCTGAAACTCAGCGTAAAAGAGTTCCAGAAAATGATGTTAATCTAGTTTTACGGCAGCAGATCCCATTCAAGGATGTTGAAGAATGGGGTAGCGCCAGAGAGCTCGACGTTAAGGACCCTTTCGTTGACTGCCCAGATATCCGGATCTCTCCAGACTCCCAGGATATAGACTTGCTCGTACATGATGCGGCTCATCTCCCAGTAGGTCTGCTGACGAGCTTCGAAGTCTACCTGAGTAGCCTGCAGCCGGAAGAGACGATCCAGCTCTTCATCACAGAGAGCTGCCCAGTTTACCCCAGCTGGAGATTCGTCGGTCGGTATCTCACTGCACAGGTAATCAGCAGTATCGGGGTCGGGGTAGTTGGTGGTGGTTGAGTATTGGAAAAGGTCTAATTGACCGGTGGCAGCCGGGCCGCCTTCACCATATCCGGAAAAATAGATATCCGGATCGTAGTTGTAGAGCTCAACCTGGATTCCGACTTCAGCCAGCTGTTGTTGAGCGACAGCCTGGGTATCCTGACGAATTTGCCGCGTAGTTGTGCCGTAAGTCAAGACAAGTTCGACTCCGTCTTTGTCACGCACACCATCACCATTGGTATCTATCCAGCCGGCTTCATCCAGCAATTGGCGCGCTCGCTCCGGGTCGTAAGGCCAAGGTGAAAGGCTTGGGTCGACATAAGGGGTATTGTCCCAGTAAGAGACAGCCGGTTCGGTAAGACCCAGCAGCAGGTCCTCGTTGATGGCGAATCGGTCGAAGGCAAGTGCAATTGCCTGGCGAACGCGCACATCAAACAAAGCGGGGTGGGCGTTCTCGGGGTGCAGGTAGAAGAACAACAGCTCGTTGTAACCAGAAGGCACCGAAAAGATATCCAGCCCGGCATCTTCGAGAGCTCCAATATCAGAGTAGCTGATAAAGGTACCCAAATCTCCATCCCCTGCAAGTAGCGCGGCTACCTGGGAGGCATCGTCAGGCACAAAGCGGATAAAGACCTCGTCGATCTTGGGTCGACCAAGCCAGTAATTGTCATTGGCAACGAAGCGGGCGAAGCTGCCCGATTCCCATTCAGCGAAGACGAATGGACCTGCGCCTACAGTTGGCTCCCAGTTCCAGGCGGCGGTATCGATGGTACCTTCTGCCTCGTATACAGGTCGGAGTATGTGAGCAGGTAGGATTACATTCCACAGTGCCCCAACCCAGGGTGCGAACGGTTCCTCGAAGGTTGTGACTACCGTATACGCATCGGGGGTCTCCAGGCTTACGATCAGATCATAAGGATAAGTAGAGGCAACCGTGTTATTCGGGTCGACGATCATTTCGTATGTGAACCGGAAATCGTCTGAGGTGATCGGTGTCCCATCTGACCAGACGATATTATCGCGCAAGGTCAGGGTGATGACGGTGCCATCGGGGGAAATCCCGCCGTTATCCAGGCTTGGAATCTCACTCACCAAAATCGGTCGAGGGTTGTTATCAACGTCAAAATCCCATGCCCAGGCATTCCAGATCTGCTGGGTGATGGCAGAGAACCACATGTTGGTGTAAATTGGGTTGAGGGTGTCGAATTCCTGGGTAAAAATCAAGCGCACCAGTTTACGTTCTGCTGGAGGTTCTGGGGTTGGTTCTTCTGGTGGCGGAACTACTGGGGTTTCTTCCGGCGGTACTACCGGAGTATCCTCTGGAGGTACTTCTGTTGTTGCGGGGGCACAAGAACCTAACACCAGCGCCAGAACGATGAAGATATATAAAATATTTTTTGTGTTCATCTTCTTCTCCTTTTTCTTAATTTAAAAAATTATCTAATGGGTGGCTTTGGCAGTCATTGATTATAAAATAAGCACCTTGGATATGGTGCTTTAGATAGGCGGCATGAGACTGAGAGGGATATCATAAGTCTTCTCTCCAATCAAATTTCGCCTTATTTTGATGGAGCCTGAGAACTTTCACCACTTTGGACTCCATTCCTGGTAGTGGGCACTCACCTCCAGTTAAGTGCGACCTACCATTACTTAAATTGAGGAACATCAACGCTGGAGACTGGACTTGCCCTATTGTAGTGTAATAATATCATCACTGTCAATAGAATTGGTGTAATATTTTTTGGTTCATTGCTTTGATAAGTTCAATATGATTATGTACTTGTCTGAGCAGTTGCCTGGTGGTAGGATATTGATGCAAATAACAAGTTTTGATCATATTCAGTTCAGAAATGAGGTCTCCATGCTAACCAAATCGTATGCCTATGGAAAGAACCACTGGTTATTGGATGCGGATCTTCAGACTAATTTAAAAAGGTATTGGCCTGAATACAGCGAACATGAACGCACCTTTTCAAAATTTGGTGAGCTGGCAGGTGGCCTGGCTTATGAGGTAGCTGATCACGTAGACCGGACGGCTGTCCCACTGCATGTCATGCACGATTTGAATGGCGTAAGGGTAGACCGGGTGAGACTGAGCCCAGCACATAGAGATCTTCTTAAAAATATGGCCTTTATCAACCGCCCACCATATGAGGGCAGCTCCTGGCATCACCATTTTGCATTGGGTTACTTGTTGGCTGACCCAGGCTTGTACTGTTCGCTCATCGTTACAAATCAGACTGCTTATGCAATCTACAAGTATGCGCCTGACCAGAGGGACTGGCTGGAACCTCTCCTTTCTGGGGAAGCCTGGGGAGCTACCTGGATGACAGAGACCCAGGGAGGCAGTGATTTGGGTGCCAACACTACTCTTGCCAGAGTTGTTGATGGGGTTTGGCGACTTTATGGCGACACGAAGTATTTTGCCAGCAATGCTGGATTGGCAGACTGTGCGATTGTCACCGCCAGACCTGAAGGAGCCCAGGCAGGTCCTAAAGGGTTAGCGCTTTTCCTGGTTCCGCGTTTGGATGAGAACGGCAATCTGAATTTCTTACTACGCAGGTTAAAGGACAAGTCAGCTACCCGGGCTGTTCCCACCGGTGAAGTCGAGTTTTTGGGCAGCCAGGCATATTTGATTGGTGAGGCGTCTCAAGGAATCTACTATACTCTGGAAACTCTCACGGTATCTCGTTTGGCGAACGCAGTTGGTGCAATGGGCCTGGCAAGGAAAGCACATCTCGAAGCGCTTTTCCGCGCTCGTGAGCGCAGCGCTTTTCAAAAGAGATTAATTGAACACCCCCTGGTGCGGTGGGATCTTACCGATCTGGCAGTTCGCACAGCTGCTGGTCTCAGCCTCGTTTTCCACGCCATAAACGCGTTCGACCGGGCCTGGCAAGAACGGCCTCCCTATACGATTGCTTATCATTATGCCCGTTTTCTCTCCCACCTGGCCAAGAACCGGACTGCTGAACATGCTTCGGTATGCACACAGCTGGCTATGGAGCTCTTCGGAGGGTTAGGATTTCTTGAGGAGGTCACGGTTGCCCGTTTGCACCGCGAAGCCCTGGTGACTTCTATTTGGGAAGGCACCAGTAACATCCAATCATTAGATATGGTCGAGGCAATGCACAAGAAGGGAGCACACGAACCATTCTTAGACGATTTCATCCCTCGTTTACAGGCAGTTGCTACCTCTGAGGCACGCCTTGCACTTCAAACCATCGATACAGTCTTGGAAAATCTAGGTATGCTAAGCCGGCAAGAAGTGCAGTGGGTGTCCAAGGAATCCCTCACCCAACTGGCAGATGCAGCCCAAGTGGCTTTGCTCTACGATCTGGCTCAGGTGGGCGGTGAGCGTTACGATCGCTTGGCGCGCCTGTATGCTCACCGATTCTTGATGCACGAACCTTACCCCTCCTGGGCGCTCACAGATAAAGAAGTGTGGTGGTTTATAGAGGGTGATTAGTGATCTTTCTATCTGGTTTGCTATGGTGAGGTGGCTTGTTTAAGCACTGACCAATCTGGGTAATAGTACGCTCCGGGGAAATCCTCATCCTCCTGGTTTAATTTCCCACTCCAGCTTTCGATTGCAAATTGATAGACGACCGTCTTATCCAGTTCTTCGGGTTGGATTGGCTGGTAATCTATAGCAGGCTTGAGGTGTGGCGCATATTTATCCAGCAGCAGCTGCAAACTATGGCGCCGTTGCGCTCGATCTGCGAGGATAGTCAATTGACCGAAGGCTACCACACTGGCATACTCGACATCGAAAGATATGGCTTTGCTGGCGGGTAGCAGTCGCCCCATTTCAATGACGGTAAAACAGGCTGGCAGCCCTTTTGAGGCGGCAGCCGGCATGCGCCCTTTAAGCCCGGAATGCATGTAAATCGCTCCTCTTTCGGTCTCATAAACAAACAGGTTGGTGTGCAGGTAAGGTTGCTCGTCTTGAATGAAGGCAATTACACCGAATGAGGCATGCAGAAGGAAATCCTGTATCCAGGAGGCATCCTCAACCGCCATCTCGGTGCGGCGAGGTTTTTGGAAGGAGGGGAATTTTTGGGTGGCATTCATTTCTCTTTGTCTCCGGGTAGGTTTTATTTATACGACTAATAGTTAACCCCCATCAAGGGTCGAGTAATACACCTTTGATGAGGGTTGAAGAACTTAGCTCGAGTCAATCGAATGCTTACGATCGACCAGACGCTATCTCGAATTTGTCCTTTATCCGGTCAATAATCCAACCTGCTGCCGGATTAAATATATCCGTAGATGCCTGAATCAGCTTGCTTGATTTTTTAAAGTGTTCTGTCCAATTTGGTTATTATTATTGAAAGAGTTTTAGACAGAACACTTTAAGCATTGTCCAGGAAATCATGAAACGCATACGAATTATAGGTTTCATCCTGGAGAATGCCTTAGGCTGTCTCCAAAGATTTCGCCAGGGTTACTGCCCGGCTGGCATCTGCTGCGTAACCATCGGCGCCGATTTGCTGAGCATAACTTTCGGTAACCGGGGCTCCGCCAATGATTACTTTTACTTTATCCCTTACGCCTCCTTCTTCTAAGGTGGCGATGGTCGTTTTCATGTTCGCCATGGTCGTCGTCAATAACGCTGACATTCCTAAAAGGCTGGGGTTGTGTTCGTTCACGGCTGCCAGGAACTTTTCTGGTGGGACATCGGTGCCTAAATCTACGATCTCGAATCCGGCGCCTTCCAGCATCATAGCAACCAGATTCTTGCCAATATCATGTAAGTCGCCTTTGACCGTGCCAATTACGACCTTACTGGCAGCTTTTACGCCCTGCTCTACCAGTTTAGGTTTAAGTACACCTAAGCCAGCTTGCATGGCTCGAGCAGCGATCAACATTTCGGGCACGAAGAAATCTCCCTGTTCGAAACGCGCCCCCACCTCGCTCATGGCAGCAATTAACCCCCCATTTAGGATCTCTTGGGCTGGAAGACCTGCTTCTACAGCTTTTTGAACGTTTTCTTCGACACCAGAGCGATCCCCTTTGATGACGTTCTCGAATATCTGTGCAATCGTTGGTTCCATTACAATCCTCCAAAAGGTATAAGCGTTGATTCACCAGAACCATAGGCAGGTATGCAATTGGTTCTAATAGCTATTTTGAGGGGAGACGGACTGGGTTTGATTGGATATACCTAATAATAAAAAGGCCTCCACTTGACTGCCAGCGTCTGTGCCGACAATCTATCTCCAAGGCATAGATTTTATCATGAACTAATCCCATTTCTCAATCATTTGGATCAAGAAATCTGGAAGAAGTGCATCAAAGAAAAGAGAAGCTAATGAACAAAAATCTAAATTAAGTAAGAACAGCTCATAAATCATGCTGATGAGCTGTTTCTTGTTTCGCTTTGTTGAGGCGCCCTCGGCGTGATTCGAACACGCGGCCCTTTGCTCCGCAAGCAAATGCTCTATCCACTGAGCTACGAGGGCGAATCTTCTGTATGACTGTTAAAATTTTAATGGATAACCGGCTCACGGTCAAGCTGAGATGCTTCAACGTTATGTTTGACAACTGGCAGAACGACGGTAAAGGTCGTCCCTTGACCGACGGTTGAATCGACCCATATCCTCCCCTGGTGATTTTCGACGATGGATTTGACAATCGACAATCCCAAGCCGCTGCCTGCTGAACTCCCTTGCACGTTCTTACCTCGATAGAACTTTTCGAAGATAAAGGGTTGATCGGCAGGTGAGATGCCAATCCCCGTATCCCTGACTCTTAAGATAATTTGCTCTCTTTCATGACTTACCATGACCTCGATCGTTCCACCAGGAGGCGTATATTCAAGGGCATTGACGACCAGGTTGGTGACCATCTGGCGTAATCTCACTGGATTGCCCATTATCTGAGGTAAATCATCGAAGAGGTTTAGATGCAGGGCAATCCGTTTTTGTGCGAGCTGACCTTGTAAATTATCGGTGATTTCTGTGATTATAGGGGTGAGAAGCAGCCTTTCAAAGCGAGCATCTAACCCAGCCTCGATCTTGCCCAAATCAAGAAGGTCATTGATCAAGTCAGTGATATCCCTTACGCTGTTCTGTACGCGGCGTACGTACTCTGCCTGCTGGTCATTTAGGCTACCGGTTCTGGCGATGAGATCTACATAACCTACGATGGCGGTAAGAGGAGACCTTAAATCGTGGGACACTGTGTTAACGAAATCACTCTTGATCTTGTTCAATTCCTTCAGCCGGGATATGTCCTGCATGGTAACCGCCACCAGGTCGACATGCGGGATAGGGGTGAATTGTGCATTGAAAACGCGACCATCCTCGAGCGTAATTTCACTGCGGCGAGGGCTTAGCCCTTGATGTTGGTCGAATAGTTCCAATAACTCCTGGTTGTGGATTATGTTTTCAACCGGTTTAGCGGTCACAGTTTCTCCCTGCGATATGCCGAAGGCTAGGCGAGCGGCTTGGTTGATAAATACCAATAGCCTGTTGGTGTCCGCCAAGATGACACAATCTTGGATGTTTTGCAGGATGGTTTCCAGTTTATTGCGTTCAAACACTGTGTGCGTGAAAAGTTTGGCATTTTCAATGGCGATGGCGGCAATGTCTGCCATTGCAGAGATCAAAGTGAGATGATGTTCATTGAACATGGAACCGCTGGAGCGGTTATCAACCCCTAGCACGCCAATCACTTTACCTTTAATGGCTAGTGGCACATAGATAAGCGTGTGAACAAGGTAGGAAGTTTTGATTTTCTTAGGGTGTTCTTCGTCAATAATCAGGGGTTTGCCTGTCCGTATGACTTCCCCAGCCAGTGAATCATGAACTGGGAGGCGGAATGTGCGTACGAAATCCTCTTGAAAATTTCGGGCTGCCCGCATAAAGAGTTCACCGCTGAGCTCATCCAATAACAGCAAGCTACCCTCCTCAGCGTTAGCGATTTCAACCGCACCATCTACTACAGCTTCCAATACACTGTCCAGGTCCAAGGAAGATGTCACAGTACGGCTAATCTTCCCCAAGGTTTTTAGTTCGTCCAACTGCATTTTCAGGGATTTCGTATGGCGTTGAGCCTCAATTTGAATGTAATCCATCCAATTTTGGGTGCGTCCAAGTGCGTGATCTATGCTTTGGAGGATTTCATTTGATTGAATAGGGAATGTGAGATAGTCAGTTACCCCCAAACGGTAAGCATCGACTGGGGTTAGGTTGGAACCCTGTCTGGCTAGTAAAATGATGGGGAAATATGGAAAACGTTTAGTAAGTGAGGATATCCAATCGATCCCTGCATTATCGAGAACATCATCGCTGATGATGAGCGCATCTACTGCCTGTGATTTGATCAATGCAGCAGACATTTCGAGATGCTTTTCAACAGTCACCTGGAAGCCAGCAGGCTGTAAGGTCCGATGAGATAACATTTCTCCGTCAAAGGAGTCAGATAGATGGATAAGGATGTGCTGTGTTGACATACCAGTGGAAATTGAGTTGAAATTATTGCTCAGTTGATCATTAGTGCATACAACGTATGGGAATTACACGCTCATTTACGTCGATTATGATTTGGTTTGTAAACTGCCTGAATTAGCCTAAACTTGGTGATCGAGCAGGCGGCAAAATTTACGATCGCTTCCAATAGAGATTGCTCGAATGAATTAAATGGAGTAGGATCACCGCGCATCACGACCAGGAATCCGATTAGTGTATTATGAGATTGTATGGCACCCACAAGGGATGATCCGCCTGGAGAAGGTAGTTCGAATACTTGCGGTTTTTCGCTATCCATGGACTGAGATTCAGCTGCAATCGTTGCCAATTGGTTTGTGCTGTGCTCCCACAGAAGTTCTTCAGAATTGGGATCATCGGAGCTATTTTCGTGGGCAGCCACGATGAATGTATTCTCTCTACCTTGGCGCATCAATATCCACCCGCGTTGCGTCTCGGTTGCCTGCAGAGCTACCTCAAGGATTCTTTTATATAGCCCTTTAAGGTCGGAGACAAGGGCACTAGCTTTTGGGAGTGAGAGGGTTGCAGTCAATCGATCCAGTCTATGTTGCAATACCAGGTTGGTCTGTTTAAATTCGCTAATTAGCTGGTCACGCGCGTCTTGTGCCTTTCTCTGGTTGAGTACCCGCTTTGTTACTGTTACCACCTCAGTCTCGCGCAGAGGTAAGCTCAAGTAGTCACATGCTCCCAGTCGGAAAGCTCGAATGATATTGTTCTCCATGCCTTTTCTTGCCATCACGACAACGGGGATGTCAATTCCCTGAGAGGTAAGAGCAACCAACAGATCGTTTCCACTTAAACCTGGTAGGCTCAGGTTTGTAATTATTAAATCAGGTGAAAAACTGGATATTTTACTCATCGCATCTGCGACACTTTCGACCCTGGTCATTTGATATCCAAGAGGTTCGAGAATCTGTCGTTGAAGCAGGTTCCCAACATTATGATCCAGCTCCACCAGGAGGATGCGATAGTTGCTGGGAGGCATGAGTTATATCATAGCATGGATAATGAAAAAGAGGTAGAACACAGCAATTCACCCAACATCCTTGTAAGGTTGCCGAGATGCGTTAGAATCATATAAGATTACCATTTTGCTTCTTGACGTTCAGTGTTGGTTGCGCATAGAATAAAAGAGGCGCGTATCCCATTGTAAACGCAGTATGCAAGGGGAAGAAATATAATGAGATTAGGCTCTTATGGAATATAAGGATTACTACAAAATCTTAGGTGTCGATCGCAAATCCAGCGAGGACGAAATTAAGCGCGCTTATCGCAAGCTGGCGCTGCAGTTTCACCCGGATCGCAATCCTGGCGATGCAACAGCAGAAGAAAAATTCAAAGAAATTAACGAAGCTTATCAAGTATTGCGAGACCCTGAAAAGCGGGCTCATTACGATCGTTTAGGTGAATCATATTCCAACTGGCAGCAACGTGGGGCTCCAGGAGGATTTCAATGGGAGGATTGGTCCCGAGCTGCGCCTGGGGGTGTTCGAGTTGAAGTAGGCGATCTTGGAGACCTGTTTGGGGGAGAGGGTATGGGAGGTTTCTCAGATTTCTTCCGCACGATATTTGGAGACATGTCCGGAGTTGGTGCATCTCCACGCAGTGTCAGGCGGCAGCAAAAACCGCAAACCTTTGAACAACCAGTGACGATAAATCTTAGAGAGGCTTATCAGGGTACTGATCGCCGCATAGAAGTAAATGGGAGACGCTTAGATGTGACTATCCCCCCCGGTGCACGCACTGGTACCAAAATTCGTGTACCGGAAGCTGTCAGTGTGGGTCCAAATCAACCCAAAGCGGATCTTTATCTGGTGGTTAAGGTTTCTGATGATGCGCATTTTGAGCGCCGCGGGGATGACCTGTATACTAATGTTGTCATCGATCTTAAAGAAGCTGTCTTAGGTGGGGAGGTGACGGTGCCTACCTTGAGTGGGAACGTGGTCCTAACCATTCCAACTGGCACCCAACCAGGACGCACATTTAGGCTCGCTAAACGAGGTATGCCTAATTTGAAGAAACCGAAAGAATACGGCGACCTATTTGTGAGAGTAAATGTTCACATCCCAAATAAGCTCACTTCACGCCAGCGAGCCTTGTTTGAAGAATTTTTACAGGCTGATTAAAATTTTTCTACTTGCTCACAGTATTGACCCAGTGAACTCTCCGGGTTCAGCCTCATTTATTAGTAGATTTGAAAGGAAATGAATATGAACAGAACGAAAAAGCTGTTGGTATTAATTCTAATACTCACGGTAACTATTTTAGCTTTACTCTCCTGTCGAGCTGTCCCTTTTCTTGAGTCTTTGACCTCGGCGGCGAACGATTCTACACCAACAAACACAATCGCAGCCTCGCTATCTACCGAAGATATTGTGATAACTCCGACTTTCCCGCGTGAAGCTTCATCTGCCTCTCAGCCAGTAACCCTTGATCAGGAAGTTCGCGAAAATAATCTGATTGAGATCTATGAAAGGATCAATCCTGGAGTTGTGTCCGTCTTGGTGAGAACCCAGAGCGGTCGCAGTGAGGGATCTGGATTTGTGATCGACGAGGAAGGTCATATTGTTACCAATTATCACGTTGTCGAAGATGGCGAACATCTGGAGGTCGGTTTCCCCTCCGGTTTGAGAGCCTGGGGTGAGGTTGTGGGGGTGGATATTGATTCGGATTTAGCGGTGATCAAAGTTAACGTAGAACCTGAAGCTCTCCACCCAATCCCTTTGGGTGATTCATCACAGATGAATATTGGGCAGACAGTTGTGGCGATAGGCAACCCATTCCGGCTCAGCGGGACAATGACAGTTGGTATAATTTCAGGGCAAGGACGCACCTTGGATTCCTTGCGCACATCCCCTGAAGGTGGCATTTTTACAGCGGGAGACTTGATCCAGACCGATGCGGCGATCAATCCGGGTAACTCAGGAGGGCCATTGGTCAATCTGAATGGAGAAGTGATTGGTGTCAATCGCGCTATTCGTACCTTCAATTTCACTGAACAGGCAGACCCATTGAATTCGGGAATCGGTTTTGCCATACCTTCGAATATCGTAAAGCGGGTTGCGCCAGCATTGATAGCGGAAGGGTATTTTGATTATCCTTACCTAGGTATTTCAACCAGTCGTGATGAAATAACATTGCTTGACCAACAGGAGCTGGGACTGTCTCATTATACTGGCGCCTTTGTGACTTCAGTGGTGCCGGGAAGCCCAGCCGACCTGGCTGGTTTGAGGGGTATGCAGGATTTGATCATCGCTGTGGATGGTATCCCGGTGCGGGAATTTAGCGAACTTTTGAGTTATCTTTTCAACTATAAAAGCCCAGGTGATACCATGGTTTTCACTGTTCTTCGAGGTGAGCGAGAACTGGAGATTGAAATTGTTCTGGGGAAACGTCCTTAACAAATAGACGATGTAAAAGCTAAATAACTATTTGTTTGTGTATTACCACGTACCTGTTGATTGGGGTTGGATTTTCTGGATTCAGAGTTTCGATAAGAGGAGGTTTCGATGTTCACCGAAGTCGATCTAAAAGAATTGCTGGAGTATCAATCAGGATCACCGATCTTAAGTGTTTATTTAAACATCGATCCGGCGGAGGGCAGTGCTGGCACCTATAAACTACGTTTAAGGAGCATGCTTAAAGAAATCGATTTGACTGCCGATACTATTTCAGTAGAACGATATTTCAATCACGAGCATGAGTGGACAGGACGGGGCAGAGCGGTTTTTTCCTGTGAAGCGGATGATTTTTTTCGATCGTATTCCTTTGCAGTTCCCCTCCGCGACCGTGTACGAGTGAGTGACCGGCCTTATGTTAAACCTCTGGCTGATTTATTGGATTCACACGGTGGTTATGGGGTTGTCTTGGTGGACAAGCAGCGCGCGCGCCTTTTTTACTTTCATTTGGGAGAACTGCGAAAGCAAGCTGAGTGGGAAGGGGAAAGTGTCAGGCGGACAAAACTTGGAGGTGGATCGCAGGCTGCAGGAAGACGTGGTGGCGTCGCTGGGCAGACCAAATATGTAGAAGAGTTGGCGGAGAGGAACATGAAAGAAGCCGCTGATTTTTCTGCCAGATTTTTTGCGGATAACCGGATCCGGCGTGTTCTAGTTGGAGGTACTGAAGATAACATTAGCCCGTTTCGAGCACTGTTACCGAAAGCCTGGCAAAGTCTGATTTTCGGGACTTTCCCTATCCGCATCAGTGCCAGTCAGACCGAAGTTTTAGAGCGCACTCTAGAATTGGGTCAGCAGGCAGAGAAACGTAGAGAGGCACAGGTTGTCAAATCTGTTTTGGACGCAGCCGCTAAGGGGCGTGGAGGTGTCCTCCAGTTGGAGGATACTCTGAATGCAGTCCATGATGGACGGGTGCAAACATTAATCATTCGGGAGGGATTTCGGGCTCCTGGATACCGTTGCCAGGGTTGCGATTATCTAACTTCTCAAGAGTTAGACGCGTGCCCTTTCTGCGGAAATGTGTTCAAACAGATCCCTGATGCAGTGGAAATGGCTGTCAGGCGGGTGATGCAGGAAGGAGGGGAGGTTGAAGTACTGCATAACGGTGAAAGGATAAGTAGTTTTGGTAGTATCGGTGCGTTATTACGGTATTGAGTTCATTTTTGGTTCAAAAAGACCTGACATGCTTCTAACCCGTCAGGTCTTTTTCGACTGAAAATCTACACCTTCGATTTTTACTATTGCAAATCTGATTCTTATCATCTTCCGTATTGGCTGGACAATCTGTTCCGCCGGACAAAAAAATGGACAGCAGCTAATCCAAAGACAAACCCACCAACGTGTGCCCACCAAGCGACCCCGCCAACATTCTGGTTGACTTCAATCAATCCCTGAGAAATCTGCAATATAAACCAAACACCTAAATACAATACCGCAGGGATTTGGATAAACCAGGGGATAATAAAAACGAACAACACAGTTTGAACTCGAGCGTGGGGGAATAACAGGAAATATGCCCCCAACACGCCAGCGATTGCTCCACTGGCACCAACTGCTGGTATTTGCGAGTTTGGCAACGCTAGAGCGTGTGCAAAATTAGCTGCAACACCACTAAGCAAATAGAACAATATGAACCGCATTTTCCCCATTAAATCTTCCACATTATCGCCAAAGATAAACAAGATCCACATGTTCGAGATCAAGTGGAACCAATTTGCATGCAGGAACTGGCTGGTTAAAAGGCTGATCATCTGTCCCGGCTGTTGAATTAAATCCTGTAGTTCTCCTAGATTGAGACGAGCTGGAACCATACCGAATGTGAATACCAGTTGTTCCTGGGTCTCTGGTCTCAAACTGATCGTATAGATAAAAATCAATACGTTGATCAGTATTAAAATCCAGGTAATAACAGGAAACCTTTTGGAAGGTACGTTGTCACGTAAAGGAATCATTAGATATATATCCCTTTTTCAAACAATCGGTCCTTGAAATCATCACGGATTAAGTATAATCGCATATAAAAAATCTGTAAGGCATGGGTCACATGAATTTTGGTCAAAAAAAATCAGGGAAGGCCTAAGCCTTCCCTGAAATACCAATAAACAGATATTCTTAGATGAGCATCCAATTTTTATTTGTTGATTTTGATTACTTTAGGTCGGTGAGCCTCAGCTTTGGGGACTCGTAAGGTGAATAAACCATTTTTCAGGTTGGCTTCAGCTTTGGCAGGGTCTAAAGCTGTAGGCAGGGTAAGCACACGACTGAAACGACCGCTGGGCAATTCGCATACCAAATACTTGCTGTCCTTTTTCTCCACATCTTTGAACTCACCACGGATAGCCACTGTGTTGTTCAAAATCTCGATATTAATATCGTCGGGATCTACGCCCGGAACTAACGCACTGATCGTGTAGGCTTCATCTTCAGCAAGCACATCGACAGCCAACTGCATTTCGCGTTCCACGGGGGTCGTATCGTTCATATTCTCTTCCATTAGACGGTTCATCGCTTCACGTAAGTTGCTCATACGCCGATAGGGGGAAATATACATGGTCATCATTTTGATCTCCTTCTTATTTTTAACTCAGGTAGGTATATATTCAAGATAGATTTAGATTGTTTATTGACATATGATACTAAAGGTATATCAGAGGAGCGATAATACAATATAGACGTTTTATTAAATTCAGGGGGGAGTTGTTAATAAAAGGTATATAAGGGTAATACGTAGTTGATAAGATTAAAATACTACATAACTCACGGATTGCCGCTTTTCTTCTGCGCAAGTATTATCATATGAGGCGAATTCTCAGAAAATTGTGAATAATCGAAATCTCCGAAGATATTCACAGGATCCAAGTTGGCATTTTTTATCTCATCAAGTAAGACTTCAGGTGTAGATAGATCGTGACGTATTTGGATTCTCGTCCTTTCTACACGACCATCAGGAATTAAATGATCGTAGAACCAATCTACAATAAGCTCTTTTGGACTGGTATTCCAAGCAGCGCTAACCTGAATGGGGTCACCACTGATTGGGTGAGTGATGATTTCTTCTAATTCTGGTTGAGGTTGGCTGGGGAGCTTTTTTAAAACCTGAGGATTTGGCAATGCTACTACAAAAAGACCAGCCGATGCTAAATGAAGGCAGCTGCATTCCAATGCGGATTGACGTTCTTGAGTGGAGAGCATAGAAAAAGTGTTGCAAGGGCAGATGATCAATGGAAAATCTTGTCGCAGACAGAATGCTGTCATATCGGCCTGTATAAGGTGGAGGCGATCATTGAAGTTGTTTGGGCACTGTTTTTTCAGGAAAGTCAGCATATTGGCATCCCGGTCGAGCCCCAAAACTTGGTGCCCAGCTTGAACCAGATGGATTAATACCCTCCCTGAACCACAACCCAATTCCAGGATAGGACTTCCCTGCGATGAGGCTAAATCAAGCCAGAATTGCAAGTCCTCATTGTGTTGAGAGTGATGGGCGTGGAAGAGCAATGGATACTTATCCATGATCAACTGCGATTAATGAACTTTTCCACAGCCTGGAAATGTTCTTCCGTTGTCCATAATTGCACAAAAGTCTCCATTTCAATCGCGCCAGCGGTTTCTTTGGGGAAAATCAAGCCAGCTCTGAGGATACGTTTGATAGCATTCACCACCCCTAAAGGTTGAGAAGCCAATTGCCGTGCAAATTCAATCGCTGTGGAAAGCGCTCTTCCGGTAGGTGCCAATCGGTTCGCCACACCAAAGGCGAAAGCTTCATCTGCGCTAAGAATACGCCCTTCGATCAGCCATTCTAATGCACGGCTGTAACCTACCAGACGCAACAAGCGTTGTCCACCTCCCCATCCTGGTGACAACCCCATTGAGATCTGTACGAAACCCAGATCGGAGTTCTCAGATAAGATCCTGAAGTCGCATGCCAGGGCGATTTCTGCGCCACCTCCACGAGCGAGCCCATTCACAGCAGCCAATGTCAGGCAGGGTAATCCTTCCAACCGGTTTAATGCTGATGACATAATCCTGGCTAATCGGCGACCATCTGTTTCACGTTTGTATGTGGACAATTTTTTAAGATCACCGCCAGCGATGAAAGTTTTACCTGTTCCTGTCAGGATTAGTGCCTTTAATTCCGGTTCTTGATACGCTTTATCAATATAACCAGCGAACGTATGCATCGCTTCCCAATCGAGTGCATTGCTTACCTTCGGACGGTCGACCTGGATTATTGCAATCCCTTGATTTTTTTTCAACCAATGAACCGGCATCAATCTCCTCCTAAACTATTTCTGCCTTTGCCTTGACGTATCCATCTTGTTAGCATTATACTCATGTTGTCCGGGGTGTGGCGCAGTTGGTAGCGCACCGCGTTTGGGACGCGGGGGTCAGCGGTTCAAGTCCGCTCACCCCGACCAATTCAATCTTCTTGATAAAACGTAAGGTTCTCTTAGGATCTTACGTTTTAATTTTAAACCCTTCATTCTAAATGTTGTGATATTCTTGCTGGTATAATCTCAACCATGCCCACACCTTATTATCACATGAGTGTG
>JACUUU010000162.1 GCA_014859065.1 Anaerolineales bacterium | reverse complement strand
CGGCGAACCCGCGAAATCACGGGAATGTTAATCAAGGTTTGCACAAATTGGGAATCGAATATCGACATAGTGGTTTCTCCATTCACCTGCATTATACATCGATATGAATATTTTATTGTGCTGGTAGAGATTTCGACTCGTTTGACAGCAACAATGGTTGTTCAGCAGTAGCGACGATAAAACCAGCAAACAAAATCACCGCGCCTAAGAACTCGCTAACATACAACCAATCCGCTATCCCGACGCGGATAAAAGTGCCCCCAATAGCGAGCAGCAGTGCTCCGGTTGCAATGAGGATATTCCCGAGCATGCGGTTGGGTAAAACCCGCTTACGCCAAAACAGGAAGGCGGAATAGATTGCCCCACCCACCAAAGCTATGGTACCGTAAACATTCAAGAAGATGGTAAGGACGACTAAGCCAGAACCACGCACGAGGATATCTTTATACTGGGCTGAAGCCGGTTGATTCAGATCAAAACTTGCCGCAGCCGGAGTAACTGGGGCGAATACCAGGAATGCAAGGGCGACCAGGGAGAAAAGGAAAAGGAAGAAAGTGAGCGAGCGAGCCACCTTGCGCTTTCTCACCAGTAAATAAACAGTACCTTGACCAAGCCAGGCAGCTGTCATCATAGCCCCACTAAAGTACCACAATTTCAAGATGACCTCATTGAAGGTAAACAACATGATCGCTTCGGACAATGTGCCCAAACCGAAAAATAGTAAACCGATGCCCCAAAGGAGCAAGTGGGTCCCGCCGCGGCGACGGTAGCGATCAAACACAGCCAGCGCGAAAATGATTACCACAACTGTAGAAAGAATGGAAATGTAATGCATATATACCTCAACCTAAATTTTTACCAGTTTTATCCAATAATCGAGCATTTCAACCTCTAAAAGGACAGCAAATTCAAACCAATCCTAACAAATACAACCCGATGATGCCAACAGTGAGAACCAGCCCAATAACCAGGAGAACCAAAACAAATGCAATCAAACGATCTACAAATTTCGATGATTTAAAGCGTTTGCTCTGATGGCTCACCGGCTTCCCCTCTGGTAGGCTTCATAAGTTTCCATGAGCGTAATCTGAATGCGGTCAGCAAAGGCGTTGGTTTTTCGGAATAGGTCAATCCAGGCTTTGGGAGAACTAATGGCTGAAGATTCGTACACCCCAAGCATGGATTCAAACAGGACGTTTCGAAAAAAGAGGAACGCATGCGTGGCTTCGACACTCGTCAGACCATATGCCCATCCGCGAGAAGCATATTCGAAGCCAATTGCACGCGCTTCCGCCTCAGCTACTTTCCCGTCAGATGAGAGGTAGCCTAACAACCCTTGCAGCAATGACCTACCACTCAAGCGGTAATGGTGACGTGATTCTTCGTCCAGCTTTTGATACCACTGTTCTGCTTCCAGGCGCCCCTCGTTGATTTGCATGCGCGTTCGCCGCAAGGCAATCTGCACCATGAGGTGGCCTTCATCAGGGATGTCAGCCCTTCTGGACTGCAACCAGAACTCGATCTCGCTACGGCGAAAACGCCGGTGACCTCCCTGGGTGCGGTGAACGGGCAGCTGTCCTTGATTCGACCAGTTGCGGGCTGTGCTGGGATGGACTCCCAGCATCCTGGACACTTCGCTCAGGTTCATCCATTCTGCGGTCACCATTCCTTCTTCTTCCTGTGACATCATCTCACTCTCACCGCCCAGACGATAATTCTCGCCAGGCAAAATTTATATATCCCCAGAAATAGCTGCACGCTCAATAACTGGTGTGGAACTGGCTTGTTCACGGAAAGCGGCCACGTTAATGCGGGTGAGCAATATCAGTGAAGCTAACAAGAAACCAGCCTCCAGGCTAAACACCACCACATACCCTAGCACTGGATGCTGCAGGACAGCCGTGACCACATCTCGGATAACCCCTGCAAACATAGAACCTAATAGGCGGGAGGCAGAACTGGCGACTCCCCAGGCACCGATAAACAGCCCAATGTTGTTGGTAGTGGTCATATCCAACATCAAGGATAGATTCGAGACCGTCGAAAGCCCGGTGCCCAATCCAAGCAGAATTACACCGATGTAGAAAACTGTCGAATCATGGATTACCCCACTGAAAGCGATGAGGATAAACCCAGCCAGAGCGACGCTGCCACCCCAGGCAGCGATTATTTTCTTTTGGAAGCGCCTTTCCAACATCCCGGCGATCGCCAGGGTTATGAGCGTGCTCACCCCCCAGATGGAGGTAATGCGGGTGGTAATGGTCACTGGCATACCAAAAGCTTGTCCAGCGAAGGGTTCCAGGAGAATATCCTGACCTAGCAGTGCAGACAGCAATAGAACCATATAGATAAAGAAAAGGGTTGCTTGCCGGTTTGATAGAACCGCTTTCATCATTATCCCCCAGGAGTGGCGGGTAGCGCCGGCTACTTTTTCTGCCAAATGGCGCGGTTCAAGTTTGATCAATCCCAAAAAGCCGATGAGCAAAGCTGCAATACCAACCAGGCGGAAAGCGCGCACCAGGATCTCAGGGCTGTAGGGATCCAGCAGACGGCTCAACACCAGGGCTGTAATGATGATACTGATGATCATCATGATCCACATTACAGCAATCGTTCCCCCACGCTTTTTCTCCCCCGAGAGTTCTGTTGCCAACGAAAGATAGGATACAGTGGAAAAATTATAGCCCAGGCCCCAACAGCCAAAGGCAAATACTGCAAATATCCAACCAGGAAGCGTCCCCTGCGGAATTTCAAACGCAGCGATTGGTGTCAAAGTGACCCCTAAAACACAGAATATCAACCCTACAATAATATATGGAGTGCGTCTCCACCCAAAAATCGGGTTCCTGTCAGCAAATGATCCGATCGCAACCTGCATAGGAGAAATTAAATATGGCAAAGATGCTAATATGGCCACAATCGTTGCGGCGATCGCTAATTCTTTGATCATCACCCGGTTGAGCGTGCTGTTGATTGGCACCAAGGTCATGGTCACAGCGACATGGATCAAGCCTAGTTGAATGCGTTTTCGTAACATAGTCACTCGCCTCAGTATGTATTGAATTGCTTTATTGCGTGTGGATGGTGGGTGATTATCACCAATTTTGACCAATAACCCGAATCTACACAACCTTAGCGAATCTAAGTTAAATTATAGCATCCGTCAATGTAAGTTTTGGTAGATTTTGTATAGAGTAAGGTGAATAAACGAACTGGTGGATATGGGGGAACCTTGTGATGCCAATTTTCAGCAGCTGTTATTTTTAAGCGACCTTTAAATTGGATGTCATTGCCTGATCCAAAGCCTGCCGGAGTGATCGAGATTCGAGAATTTGGATATCCTCAGGCCAGGGGTCAGTGCGCGGCAATCTACAAGGAACAATGGCTGACGTAAAACCGATCCTGGCGGCCTCACGCAGGCGCGCAGGCATCTGGTTTACCATACGGATTTCTCCAGAAAGCCCGATTTCGCCGATCAAGACCGTATCAGCACGTACCGGGGTGTTTCTAATCGAGGACATAATCGCGGCAGCTACAGCCAGGTCAGCGGCAGGCTCACCAACTTTAAGCCCACCGATTACGTTAACAAAAACATCTTGCTCGTTTAATTTCAGACCGAGTCGCCGTGTGAGCACAGCAACGGTCAGCAACAAGCGGTTAAAGTCAACTCCATTTGGTGTTCGACGCGGGTTACCAAAGGGTGTGTGGCTGGTCAAACCCTGGATCTCAACCAATATTGGTCGGGTTCCTTCCATGGTTACCGCAATCGCTGACCCAGGAGCGTTGACCATCCGTTCAGCCAGAAATGCTTCTGACGGGTTGGAGACCTCAACCATGCCTCTGTCTCCCATTTCAAAAACGCCCACCTCCGAGGTCGCGCCAAAGCGGTTCTTGACTGACCGCAGCAGACGGTATGACTGGTAGCGATCTCCCTCCAGGTAGAGAACTGTATCTACAATGTGCTCGAGCACTTTCGGCCCAGCAATTGCTCCTTCTTTGGTGACGTGCCCAATCAGGATCACCGCAAGATGAGTTGTTTTCGCAATTTCTCTGAAATTTGAAGCACATTCACGCACCTGCGAGACCGATCCAGCAGATGACCCCAGTTCAGAATTGGTGGTTGTTTGGATTGAATCAACTATCAATAATCTTGGTTTTATAGCGTTGATATGAGCGGTGATATTTTCCAGATTGGTCTCTGTGACGACAAATAATTTATCTGGGTAGAGCGGTTCCTTTTGAGAAAATGTGCGCAGCAAGCGTGCAGCGCGCATTTTGATCTGGCGTTCAGACTCTTCGCCAGAGACGTAAAGCACCGCATGTTCGCCGGCTAACTCGAGAGCGAGCTGCAGAACCAAGGTAGACTTTCCAATACCCGGATCCCCTCCCAGCAAGATCATGGATCCGGGCACAATCCCTCCTCCTAGTACACGCGCAAATTCGTCCATAGCAAGAGGCCAGCGTTCATCTATATCGGTTGTGATTTGAGATAGCCGCTGTGGGTTCGAACGAAGCGACAGCCCAATTCCTGACGCTGGAGGTTTGGTGGCAGTCGAGGGGACAATCTCTTCTACCATACTGTTCCAGGAATCACACTGTGGGCATCGTCCCAGGTCTTTTGCGGAAACGCGACCACACTGCTGACAGACAAATTGAGTGCGAGTCTTTGGCATGGGAATAATTATACTGCTTGATTTAAATTAAGAAGAACGCAGAGATAATTCTGCGTTCTCTAAAGCAATTTCGCCCAAAATGAGTCAACCAGTGGCAACTGGTTCGGGATTGGCGGGCTGCGTTTCGCTGTGCCGCAGAGCGATCTCTCCATCAGCCACATCAACAACGACAGTGTCGCCATCCTCGAATTTCCCAGATAATAGAGCATCTGAGAGGGCATCTTCAACTTTTTGCTGGATGACACGTTTTAGAGGGCGTGCGCCCATGTCTGGGTCGAAACCCAGATCTGCCAGCAAATCCACAGCCTCGGGTGTGGCAGTAAGGACAATCTCGTGGTCTTCCAGGCGATCAGCGACTTTTCGCATCTCAAGGTCAACAATTTGCTTGATATCTTCCTTGCTCAGGGAGCGGAATACAATGGTCGCGTCCACTCGATTGACGAACTCGGGACGGAAGACGCGTTTCAATGATTCCATGAGCTTCTTGCGCATTTCCTGATAAGCAGTGCGCTCTTCATATTCCTCATCCTGGTCGATCTCAAAGCCAAAACTCGATTGGCGTTTGATCATCTCTGCGCCAATGTTGGAGATCATCACAATAATGGCATTTCGAAAATCAACCTTGCGACCGCGAGCATCAGAGAGATGCCCTTCTTCCATAATCTGAAGAAGCATATTATGGGCTTCAGGGTGAGCTTTTTCAACCTCGTCGAAGACAACAATCGAGTAAGGTCGTCGGCGTAGGGCTTCAGTTAGCTGCCCGGATTCCTCGTAACCAATATAGCCGGGAGGGGCGCCTACCAGGCGGCTGACCGTGTGGCGCTCCATGAATTCTGACATATCTAACTGGATGAGTGCATCTTCACTTCCGAAAAGAAAACGGGCTAATGCTTTGGTCAGCTCGGTTTTTCCCACTCCGGTTGGTCCAAGGAAGATGAACGAACCGATTGGCCGGCGGGGGTCTTTCAAGCCAGCGCGCGCTCGGCGAACCGCTTTGGAGATGGATTGGATCGCCTCTTCCTGGCCAATAATGTGCTTGCGCAGTTCGTCTTCCATACTGAGCAGGCGCTGCGATTCCTCCTGGGCTAGCTGCATCAACGGCACTCCGGTCCACATGGAAACAACCTCAGCGATATCTTCTGCGGTCACCATGGGGCTGTCGCTTCGATCCCAACCACTGCGGAGGCGTTCTAGCTGCCGTTCGAGGTTCTCCTGACGCTCCAGTATCTCCTGCGCGTCTTCGTGCCGCCCATCTTCCAAGGCGAGGGTGTGATGCTGGCGGATTTCACGCAGCTGGCTCATCAAATCTTTGGCTGTCTTGGCAGCTGGACTTTTATACATGCGCACTCTAGACGATGATTCATCGATCAGGTCGATCGCTTTGTCGGGCAAGAAGCGCTCAGTAACATAACGTGCGGATAATCGCGCGGCGGCATCAATGGCATCATCCGATATTGTCAGCCGATGATGTTCCTCATAGGCTGAACGGACACCCCGCAAGATATCGATCGTCTCATCAATTGTTGGCTCATCTACGATAATCGGTTGAAAACGGCGTTCTAAGGCTGCGTCGCTTTCAATATGCTTGCGGTACTCATCCAGTGTTGTCGCCCCAATAACCTGGAGTTCTCCCCGCGAAAGGGCTGGTTTCAAGATATTGGCTGCATCGACAGATGAACCTGCAGCTCCAGCGCCTACTAACATGTGAACTTCATCAATGAAAAGGATCGCCCCAGAAGATTTGAGCTCGTCGATTACGCGTTTGAGCCTTTCTTCAAACTGGCCGCGATACATGGTGCCAGCCACCAGTGAGCCAACATCCAACTGCAGAACTCGCTTCTCTAACAGCGGAGCAGGCACATCTCCTTCAACAATACGCTGAGCCAGACCTTCTACGATGGCGGTCTTGCCAACCCCAGGTTCACCGATCAAAGCAGGGTTGTTCTTCGTGCGGCGAGCTAAGACCTGGATCACGCGTTCAATTTCCATTTCCCGGCCGATCACCGGGTCCAGTTTGCCTTCTTCCGCCAGCAAACTCAACTCAACTGCCAATTGATCCACCATTGGGGTTTTGGGCTTTTGTTTCTCGGGTTGAGCGGATTTCTGCTCAACTGCACTTCGCCGGCTGGTTGAAGATTCTTGAAGCACCCGCCGCGTCTGCCTGCGTATCTGTTCTGGGGTCACTCCCATACGCCTGAGCACATCCAACGCCACACCTTCACCATATCGGATCAAACCCAACAGGATGTGTTCCGTTCCGATGTAGTGGTGACCCATCTTGCGCGCCTCTTCGACGCCAAGTTGAAGCACTTGTTCAGTCCCTGGGGAGAGATCGATCTTACCTCCCCGGTAAGAGCCAGTACCAGTAAGTCTCTCAATAATTTCCTGGACGCGATCCGCTTCCAATCCCAACTCGCGTAACACGCGACCTGCAACACCGCCTTCCTCGCGGATTAATCCCATGAGTAAATGTTCCGTTCCGATGTAATTATGGCGCATTCGTTCGGCCTCTTGATGTGCGAGGCTCAGAACTCGGCGCGCTCTTTGTGTAAATCGGTCCATGCTTGACACGGTATACCTCCTACGTGCACCATTCAACGACAAAGCACTTGTTAAATGCTGGTAAAAGACAATACATGATTTTGAGTCTTTTAGTCCTATTGAATTCTACCAAAGATTATTACAAGATGCTGTAAATTGGCGCCTATTCTCTTGGGGGGTTAATAAAACTCTTAGACAAGAGCAGGCAATAAGAAAAAGAGATTGCATGCAAAAGCGGAGGATTACATACGTAGCGGTTATGGTTAAAGAAAAAGCGTACCTGCTGAGGGTACGCCTGATCACTTGAGTTCCACTTTATTCGTCCGGTTTAGGCTCAGGTGGCTCTTCTTGATTTGCACTCGCTGAAGGTGGAGGTTCGTCTTCAGGTTCTTCAAAATCTGGTTTTTGTTCCTCTGTAGACAGCAGCTCTTCATCCACATCGTCTTGAAGAGGTTCTGGAGAAGGCTGCTCCTGCTCAGCAGAAACTGGTTGGTCAACTTCAGTGTCCTGGGAGGGGGCAGGCTGCTCCTGCTCAGCAGAAACTGGTTGGTCAACTTCAGTGTCCT